>DAVZKO010000055.1:0-18001 GCA_052272205.1 Schaedlerella sp.
GCTGCACATCCCTGTGCAATACATGTCGCCCAGGCAACACCTGCTACGCCCCGGTGGAAATCTGCTACAAATATGTAATCCAGTACGATATTTCCAACCGAAGAGCCAATCAAAAAATACAATGGTGTTCTGGAATCTCCCCATGCCGTAAATACACCGGTACAGACATTGTAAAACATCAAAAAGAAAAAGCCAAACACATAAATCCGCAAATACAGGATTCCATCTGCCATAATATTTTCCGGTGTGTGTATCGCGCCCATCATCCATCTACAACACAGCACACCAAATATACACAATACCATACTCAATACAAGACAGATTGCCAATGCCGTCGTAACCGCACGTTTGACACCCTTTTTATCTTCTGCTCCGAACAAGCGTGACACCACTACCGAAGTACCAAGGTTCATCCCCACTGCAAATGCCATAAAGATAACCGTAATCGGATACGACGCACCAACTGCTGCCAATGCATCCTCTCCGGCAAACCGTCCGACAATCACGCTGTCCGCAATATTATAAAACTGCTGGAACATCACACTCATCATCATTGGTAATAAAAATCGCCACAACGTTTTATCCGGATGTTCCTTTGTCAAATCCATAACCATACTTTTATCCTCCCATTCCAATATTAAAACCATAACATATTTTTCAATTCATCACTAGTCATATCGACCCGAAATTGCTATAATTATAAATTGTAAATAACAGTTAGCTACAAAAGGAGAAAGAATCATGCCAGTATTTGATTTTAATGACACAACAGATGCAAAAAATAATGCCATCTGCACATATACAACATTTCAGTCCAGTGAATCGGAAGCTACACCACAACAGCCGATCATGGTGCTTGACAATACAAAAAAAGAATGGGCACATCATTCTTGCGGTGTATTTACGAATCCGGTAAAACGTACTTCTTTTGAATTTGACGAAGAGGACGGTGCTTATTCAGCGGATATTCTGCAGATTGACAGCCGTTTTGTAAGCCTTTTAAAATGGCTTGGACAAAATCACATCAACGTCCGCTTATCCGGTCAGAATCGTCCGGACGGATATGCCGTTTACCGCATCCGTGAGATTGCATTTGGCGGAGGCACAAAGCTTTCTGCCGAAGATGGATTCTTGCAGTTTATGATCGATCGTCTTCTTGCCAGCAGTGCACCTGCTGAGGAGCCAGACGACGAAGAAGAATTAGAAGATGGCGACGAAATGAAACTTACCAGTCTTCAGAGTATTACAGACTTTATGACTTGTGCAGGCAGAACTCTGCCGGATAACATTCGTCTCTGGGCAAGACGTAATCTTGCGGTTGCCCGCTCTCACGAAGTATCTCCGGAAGAACGCCGTCATGCACAACGAGCACTCTCCATTATGATGAATATCCAATGGAAGAATAACTATTTTGAAGCGATTGACCCTGTTGAGGCTCGCCGTATTCTCGATGAAGAATTATATGGTATGGAACGTGTAAAACAGCGTATCATCGAGACAATCATTCAGATTAACCGTACTCACACTTTGCCTGCTTACGGACTTTTACTTGTAGGTCCTGCCGGAACCGGTAAATCTCAGATTGCCTATGCCGTTGCCCGTATTTTAAAACTTCCTTGGACAAGTCTGGATATGAGTTCTATCAACGACCCAGAGCAGTTGACCGGAAGTTCCCGTATCTATTCGAATGCCAAACCGGGAATCATTATGGATGCCTTCTCCATGGCAGGTGAATCCAATCTTGTATTCATCATCAACGAGTTGGATAAAGCATCTTCCGGTAAGGGGAATGGCAATCCTGCAGATGTGCTTCTGACTTTGCTTGACAATCTCGGATTTACAGACAACTATCTGGAGTGTATGATTCCGACTTCCGGTGTCTATCCGATTGCAACAGCTAACGACAAAGACCAGATTAGTGCTCCTTTGATGTCTCGTTTCGCTGTCATTGAACTGCCTGATTATACAACCGAAGAAAAGAAAGTTATCTTCTCTAAATTTGCATTACCGAAGATTTTAAAACGAATCGGATTAAAAGAAGATGAATGTATCATTTCGCCGGAGGCTTTAGATGCGATTATGAATATCTATGCCAATACTTCCGGTATCCGAGATTTAGAACAGGCTGCCGAACATATTGCAGCACATGCACTCTATCAGATTGAAGTGAACCAGATCGATTCGGTTACCTTCACAGCAGAGATGGTTCGAGAATTGCTTGCATAATGAAAAATCCGTATTCTATATAAGGGTATAAAGAATGGATATAAGACACGAACATCACCGTGTCTTATATCCATTTTTATGACAAATTATCGCAAATTCATCGATTATTTTTGCGGGGTGGCAAATCGATGGCAAATTGATTGAATTCCTCTGTAATTCACTAGGGACCCGCCTATATTCGCTCCAAAAGTACCACTGTCTCACAATGATCACAAAACGGGAACATATCCACCGGCTGAATCTTCTTCACCTGATACCCATGCTTTGTCAGATATTTCAAATCCCTTGCCAATGTATCCGGTCCACAGGAAATATATACTACTTTCTTCGGATTCAATTTTACAACCGAGGATAAGAATTTCACATCACTTCCCGCTCTTGGCGGATCCATGAAGACTACATCAGCCTTTTGGTTATTCTCTGCCATCTTGACCATGAATTCACCGGCATCTCCCTGACGAAATTCCGTATTTGTTATCTGGTTTTCTTTGGCATTGATTTTTGCATCTTTTACCGCATCCTTATTCAACTCGACTCCGATTACTTTCTTCACATGCTTCGCCGCAATTAAACTAATCGTTCCGATTCCACAATATGCATCAATAATGGTCTCTTTTCCCTTCAGTCCTGCATATTCAATTGCTGTATTATATAGTATCTCTGTCTGGATTGGATTCACCTGATAAAATGACTTTGGAGAAATTCGGAAGGTGCATCCACACAATTCATCTTTAATAAATCCCGGACCATAAATTGCTTTTTCTTTCTCTCCGAGTACCATACTCGTCTTTTTATCATTTACATTCAGTACAACGGTTGTAATCTCCGGATGTTCTTTTCTAAGTGCCTTTACAAAATTATTCTTGGACGGAAGGATTGGTGAGCCCAATACAAGAATCACCATAATCTCTCCGCTTTTGAATCCTCTTCGAACCATAACATGACGAAGCAGACCATATCCGGTATCTTCATCGTATGTTTTAATTTTGAATGATTTCAATAGCTTCTTGATCGTCTGGATAATCGCCTGACTTTTCTTATCTTCAATAAGACAATCTTCTACCGGTACAACACGATGGCTTTTTGCTTCATACGTTCCTGAAATGATATTCCCTCTTCTGTCTCGAGAAAAAACCGCATGTACTTTATTCCGATAATAATACGGATTCTTCATTCCGATAATTGGTTCTACTTTGCCATAACCTCCGAGCAGAGATTCTTCCTGCCTCTGTTTTTTCTCTAATTGTTTATGATATGACATTCCCTGATACTGGCAACTTCCACATTTCTTCGAAATCGGACAGACCAACTGTCCATTTTTCTTTTTTTCTCCCCGATCCACATTCACTTTCTTTTCTACTTTGACAATTTTCTTCTCGGGTTTCTTATTCATCTTCCGCTTCATTTGCTCTGATTTCATCTATCTCTACCTCTATAAAATCTCAATACCTTCTAACAAAATCTTTATTCCGATTAAAATCAAAATAATACCGCCACACAACTCTGACTTTGATTTGTATTTTGTTCCAAATATACTTCCTATCTTAATACCTGCAGCGGAACAGACAAACGTCACGATTCCGATAAATAATACCGCAGGTACAATTGCTACATCCAGAAATGCAAATGTCACACCGACAGCCAGAGCATCAATACTGGTTGCCACCGCAAGTAAAAACATCGTTTTCATATCCATTGCATTATCGGTTTCTTCCTCTTCTCCCAGAGATTCTTTTATCATACTTCCCCCGATAAATGCCAGCAACACAAATGCAACCCAATGATCATACTGCGTCAGTTTTTCTGCAAAAAATCTTCCGGCGAAATATCCGATCAACGGCATCAACGCCTGAAATCCTCCAAACCATGCTCCTGCAATTGCCATATGTTTCTTCTGAATCTTCCCAAGTGATAATCCCTTACAGATGGATACTGCAAATGCATCCATGGAAAGTCCCACTGCCAAAATAAAAAGTTCTAATACTCCCATTTTCCCATTCCTTTCTTTTATACGTCAAAAGACCCACCGGACTGTTTTGTCGTATGCTCGAAAACGTAAGAAAAACTCATGGACAACTTCTCTTTGTTGTCCATGAGTCTCATCGTTTACAGTAATACCGGGTACGTCCGTACCATTATGTCGATAATACAACTTGCCCACTTTTGCTGAGTCCGCCGATTACTCCCTCTTGGAGATTGATTTATTTTATCATTAAGCAATATTTATATCAAGTATTTTTTAGAAAATTCTCATAATATCATTGTACATAACAACCACCATCAGCACCATCAACAATGCAAATCCGGCAAAGTGAACCATACCTTCTTTTTCCGGCGGAACCCGTTTTCCTCGAATAGCTTCTATAAACAAGAAAATCAATCTTCCTCCGTCCAATGCCGGAAACGGGATCAAATTCATCACACCCAAGTTTGCCGACAAAAGAATTCCAATATTCAGGATATTCAGCCATACCACCTGCATTCCTTCCGGCTTTGCCTGTTGGTAAGCACTGTCCACTACCGATACGATTCCAACCGGTCCTGACATCTGGTTGATTCCAACCTGACCTGTAAGTAGCATCTTCAGACACTCAAATGTATAAGAGATCCAATATTTCACCGTATAAGCGCCATACTGTACCGTTCCAAAGACACCCGGCTTTGTTCTCTGTGCCACACTTACAATTCCAAGTCTTGCATAGGAATCATTCTCTAACTGTCTTGCTTCCAACTCTACCGTATGTTCTTTCCCATCACGTTTATATGTTACTGTTAACGTATCACCTGCTTTTGTCGAAAGATTGGAAAGTGTAACCTCTTCCCACAAATGAATACTGTGTCCGTTGATTTTTGTAATGACATCACCTGCCTGCATTCCCTGCTCTGCAGCAGAATATCCTTCTTCTACCGCTCCAAGCTCGGGTGAACGATATCCAATCCATCCAACCATGATCATACACAAAATCCATGCCAGAATGAAGTTAAATATCGGACCTGCCGCAATAACGGAAATCCTTGCCCATACAGACTTACTGTTAAAACTGCCTTCTGCTACATCCTCTGCGTCATCTTCCCCCATCATACATGCACCGCCTAACGGAAGCAGTTTCAGAGAGAATTTCGTTTCTCCAATCTGTTTACCGATCAAGGTTGGTCCCATTCCCAGTGAAAACTCGTCAACCCGGATTTTATTTGCCTTTGCAAGTAAAAAATGTCCCAGCTCATGGAATATCACAATTGCACTGAATAATAAAATCGCAATGATTATGCCCATTTAGTTACCACCTTTATATTTTGCTAAAATATATTCATATGTCTCCTGCTCAGCCGCCAAAATTTCAGGCACTGTCGGATTCATAATATTCTTATGCTGTTCCATACAATTCTGAATGATCTCCGGTATCTGCAGGTAACGAATCTCTCGATTTAAAAACATTGCAACCGCTTTTTCATTTGCCGCATTCAATACAGTTGGCAGCGAACCGCCAACTCTTCCGGCCTCATATGCAAGCTTCAAGCCGTAAAATGTCTCCATATCCGGTTTTTCGAAAGTAATCTGAGTCAACGTCGCAAAATCCAGTCTCTCACCCGGAAGATATCTTCTCTCCGGATAATACAAGGCATACTGAATCGGAAGTTTCATATCCGGTGTTCCAAGCTGTGCAATCACAGCACCATCCTCATACTCCACCATAGAATGAATGATACTCTGCGGCTGCACCACCACCTGTACCTGATCTACACTCACGTCAAAGAGCCACTTTGCTTCAATAACTTCCAATCCTTTGTTGACCATTGTTGAAGAATCAATGGTAATCTTTCTTCCCATTGCCCAGTTCGGATGTTTCAATGCATCCTCTACCTGAATGTTCTCCAATTCTTCGCGCTTTCTTCCGCGAAATGGCCCGCCGGAAGCAGTCAGAAGGATCTTGTGCAGTGCTTTTCTCTGACCACCTTGTAATGACTGAAAAATTGCACTATGCTCGCTGTCTACCGGCAAAATGGATACACCATATTCTTTTGCCATCGGCATGATGATATGTCCTGCCGTAACTAATGTTTCTTTGTTCGCAAGTGCAATATCTTTTCCTGCTTTAATCGCTTCAATCGTCGGTAATATGCCTATCATTCCTACAATTGCTGTCACAAGAATTTCCGATTCTTCTATCGTTGCCACTTCAAGAAGTCCATCCATTCCGCATACCACTTTCACATCCATATCCTGAATGTTTGTTTTTAATTCTTTCGCCTTTTTTTCAGTCCACACCGCTACCAGTTTTGGCTGAAATTCTCGAATCTGTTTTTCCAAAAGTTCAATATTGTTGCCTGCTGCCAATGCAACAATATCCAAATCTCCGTTTGTCCGCGCCACTTCCAAAGTCTGTGTTCCAATCGAACCGGTCGAACCTAAAATTGCTATCTTCTTCATTGTACTCACCTGCTATTCTCTTCACGTCTGAATCATTCCCTCAAACATGTTTTCGCATACATTTTTATAACTGTTTCTTATGGATATTACGATTCTTACAGTATGTTAGATAAGAAATAAATCAATGGAGCAGTAATGATCACACTGTCAAATCGATCCAGAATGCCACCATGTCCCGGAATCAATGTTCCATAATCCTTAATGTTATAATTTCTCTTAATTGCAGAAGCTGCCAGATCACCAATCTGTGAGATTGCTCCACCTGCTGCACCGATGATTGCAAATTCTACAATATCAACTCCTGCTCCTCCCCATTTATTGATTGCGAGAGCATACAGCACACCAATCAAAGCCGCTCCGACAACTCCGCCAATTCCGCCTTCTACTGATTTCTTCGGGCTTAATACCGGTGCCATCTTATGCTTTCCGATCAACATTCCTACACAATAGGCACACGTATCACATCCCCATGCACAGATAAATACAAGCCATACTTTAAATCCCCCGCCAACCTGAATTCGAATCTGATAAATGTAAGAAAGCATAACCGCTACATAAAACAATCCAAAATAAGCTGCCATCAACTGGTCTGCACGATATGTCGGGTATGCAAACACCATAATCGCCATCAGGCATATTAAATATCCCAAAAACAGCATCATAAACCAATCATGACTGCCTTTTGATAACAATGTGCTCATATACAGCAGCACATAATATCCAATGGTAAATATATAACCACATATTCCCAATGGCTTTTTATCAATCTTAAATACTTTGTAAAGCTCACTCAGTCCAATCAAACTGATAACTAAAACGGTTCCAAATAAAATATTTCCGCCGGAAATAATTGTAATCAACGCAATGATTACCAATAATATTCCACTCAACAAACGTGTCTTAAACATTTTACTTCTCCTTTATTCCCCCGAAACGACGGTCTCTATTATTATATTGTTCAATTGCACGAACCAATTCCTCTTTTGTAAAATCAGGCCAAGGAACATCCGTAAAATAGAATTCGGAATATGCAAGCTGCCATAACAGATAATTAGACAGGCGTTGTTCTCCGCTTGTACGAATCAACAAATCCGGATCTGGAATTTCGCAAGTATCGAGATAAGAATTATATAATTTCTCATCTATCTCTTCTGGTTTCACCTTACCATCTACACAATCCTGAGCCACCTTTCTGACTGCACGAACAATCTCATCTCGGCTTCCGTAATTGAGTGCAATTGTAAAGTTCAAACCTCCATTATTCTTACTTGCTTCCTCCAGATCAATAATACGTTGTTTAATATCCGCATCCAACGGCTCAATATCTCCGATCACACGGATCTTCATATCATTTTTCTTTGCTGTCTTCAGACAGGTCTTCATATAATTCCGAAGCAATGTCATCAAAGCATCTACTTCTGATTTTGGACGATTCCAGTTCTCTGTTGAAAATGCATAGACCGTTAAATATTTAATCCCCATTCTCCATGCTTCCTCGCAGATACGTTCAACGTTCTTACTTCCCTGTGCGTGTCCATAATTTCTCGGCATGCCTTTTGCCTTCGCCCAACGTCCGTTTCCATCCAGGATAATGGCTACATGCTGCGGTACATTCATCTTTTTTCCTCCTCGATACATTTTAATGTAGCACCATCTTCACCAGGCTCGAAAGAACCTCGCCAAGTGTCGAGGTGTACGTCCGCACTGAGCTTGACAATACCTCGCTAAGTGCTCACAGCAAAAGAGGAGCTACAATAGCTGCGCCCCTCCTATATTAATTAGACAGTCATAACTTCTTTTGTCTTTACTTCTACTGCTTCATCAACTTCTTTGATGTACTTGTCTGTTAATTTCTGAAGCTGCTCTTCCAAATCTTTAATCTCATCCTCTGAAATATCGCTTCCTTTTAACTTCTTAAACGCATCGTTTCCATCACGACGGATATTGCGGATTGCAACTTTTGCGCCTTCTCCTTTTTTCTTAACATCTTTTGCAAGCTCTTTTCTTCGCTCTTCTGTAAGCTCCGGGAAAATCAGACGAATGCTTGTTCCGTCATTGGTTGGATTGATTCCGATATCCGATACAAGAATTGCTTTCTCGATTTCTTTGAGCATGCTCTTCTCCCATGGCTGAATCTGGATCATACGAGCTTCCGGTACAGATACATTAGCAACCTGCTGGATCGGTGTTGGTGAACCATAATAATCTACTGCAAGTTTATCCAGCACATGTGGATTCGCACGTCCTGCACGGATTGTAGCCAATTCACTATTCAGGCTGTTAATTGATTTTGTCATCTTATCGTCATATACTTTTAACTGTTCGTTCATGTCTTCTTAATCCCTTTCCTATACGGTTACTTTTGTTCCTGTAAATGTTCCACTCATTGTCTCAACAATACTATTCTTCTCGTTCAGCCCAAATACAAGCATTGGCATCTTATTCTCCATGCAGAGAATCGATGCTGTCATATCAACTGCTGCCAGTTTCTGGTCGATCACATCCTGAATAGAAATCTCATCATACTTCTTCGCTTCCGGATTCACCTTCGGGTCACTGTCATAGATTCCGTCAATTGCTTTTGCAAGAAGCATTGCGTCTGCCTCAATCTCAATTGCACGAAGTACTGCTCCTGTATCTGTTGAGAAATACGGATGTCCTGTACCGCCTGCAAAGAAAATAACCTTGCCTTCCTCCAATGAAGCAAGTGCAGCATCTTTTGAGAACAAAGATGTAAATGCACCGCATACAAATGGTGTGAAAATCTCTGTCTTCATACCGACATGTCTGAAAATGTCTGATACGTAAATACAGTTCATAACTGTTGCAAGCATACCGATCTGATCAGCTTTTGTACGGTCTATCGTCTCACTTGTACGTCCTCTCCAGAAGTTACCACCACCTGTTACAATAGCAATCTGGTAACCTTCGTCAACCAAAGTCTTAACCTGCTTTGCTACTCCGATACAGGTAGCTTCGTCAAATCCTGTCTTTTTATCTCCGGCAAGTGCCTCGCCGCTAAGTTTTAAGAGTACTCTTTTCATAATAATCTGCTCCTTAACGTATTCCGACAGAAAAATTATTTTTCATTTTTCTATCCTTCAATTTATAAGATGAAGTATACCATATCTTTTTTGTTTTGTCATCATCTTGTACGACGATTGATATATCTTGCCTTATATTTTGAATATACAATCGTCTGGTCTTTATACAGGCTATAATATCCCGATACTGCATAGCTGATAGAAATCGCGATCAGATAATATGCGGCACCTGAAAATCCAAATAATTCAAAAGAAATCAGCATTGCTGTGATCGGACAGTTCGTCACACCGCAGAACAATGCAACCATACTTGCTGCCGCCGCAACTTCCGGTGAAAATCCAAGCAGATGCCCCGCTACACACCCGAATGTCGCTCCGATACTAAATGCCGGTACAATTTCTCCTCCACGATATCCGGCCCGCATCGTAAGTGCAGTCAGTATCATTTTCCAAAAGAAATCAAATGATCTTGCCGCCCCTTTCGCGATGGCCTTTTCAATCAATCCGCTTCCCGCACCCATATAGTCTCCAGTCTGCAAAAGAATCGTGAGTAAAATAATCAGACAACCTGCTGCAAACACTCGTACATATGGATTTTTTAAATATTTCTCATATAATTTTCCCGTACCTTTCAGTAATACGCAGAAAAGAATACTGATTACACCACAGGCAACCGCAATCGCCCCCATCTTCGCCGCTGTCTCCAGTGTAAGTTGCGGAATCCGCTCAACCGGAAATGTCTCCGGCAGAATTCCCATTCCTGTCGCAAACTCTGCTGCAATAATGGATGCGATCACGCATGGTAAAAGAGCTGCATAATACATCACCCCGACACTTACCACTTCCATTGCAAATACTGCCGCTGCCATCGGTGTCCCGAACACCGCTGCAAACGCTGCACTCATCCCGCACATAATCATAACATGGCGGTCCACCTCATCCAAATGTACCAGTTCTCCCAGCAAGTTGCCAAGACTTCCACCGAACTGAATCGAAGCTCCTTCTCGTCCTGCCGAACCTCCCGCAAAATGGGTCAATAATGTTGCAACAAAAATTAATGGTGCAGAACGAAATGGAATATCATCCTTGGAACGAATTGCTGCCAGCACTTGATTCGTACCACCATCTTTTCTACCCATCTTCTGATATAAAAATACAATCACCAAACCTACAATAGGCAAAAGCAGGAACACCCACTGATGGTTGTTCCTGTATTCTGCTGCATATTTAATACAGCCGGCAAATATACCGCTTGCACCGCCCACAACCAGTCCGGTCAGTACCGACAGCGCAAGCCATTTCAAAAAATTCATCGCATCTCTGCGAACTCTTTCATAATAATAATGAATTAAGATTTTAACTTTTTCTACCCTTGATTTTCCGCTTCCTTTTTTCATGAGTCCCCCACATTACATTTCTTTTGTAGAATTGCTGTTTTACATTACCGCTTATACAATGCTATGTCTGTGCATCCCTTCATCCCCATATACGATTCAAGAAATGCAACCACATTCTTCTATAATAATATCATTGAAAGCAGTACTGTGACAATACCACAAATTCCAATTGCGAGTCCACTCATCGCACCTTCTACTTCACCAATCTCGATTGCTTTCGATGTACCGACCGCATGACTGCAAGAACCAATTGCCAGTCCGGCTGCGATTGAATCCTTTACACGGAACAACTTAATCAGATATGGTGCAAGAATGCTTCCCAATATTCCGGTAAAGATAACTGCTACTACCGTGATTGGAACGACTCCACCATTTCCCTCTGAGATGCTGACCGCAATCGGAGTTGTAACAGACTTCGGCACAAGAGAGACCGTAATGCTCTTATCCAACCCGAATAATTTGCACATGCCATAAACACTTAACATAGAAGTTGCTGAACCTACAACACAGCCCACCAGAATCGGCAGCCAGTATTTCTTCAAGATATCCATCTTCGAATAAATAGCAACTGCAAGACAGGCGGTAGCCGGTGCCAGGAACATATTGATAATGGCTCCTCCTACATCATATGCCTCATAAGAAATGTGGAATACCTCCAACACTCCGACAATCAATACAATCGCTATAATCAACGGATTACAAATCGGAGACTTTGTTTTCTTCTGTATCTTTACACCAATCCAAAATGCGATGACACTCAAGGCTATACCAAAATACTCTGAACTACATAATTCACGCATTATTTTTTCCTCCTGTTCATCAATTTCATTACCAATTGTACGCTGTACGCAGTTGCTGCAAAAGTAACAATGGTTGATACAACACAGATAATCAAGAACGGAACAAGCGTACTTTTCAAGATATCAAAGTAATTCATAACACTCACTCCTGCCGGCACAAAGAAAAATGCCATATTCTCCATGAGAAAGTCTGCCTTTTCCTGAATATGTTCAATCTTAAGTATTCCTGTCAGCAAACAGAGAAATAATAAAATCATTCCGATTACACTGGCCGGAAAGGAAAACGGCAGGTACGCTGCTACTACTTGACTAAGCCAGCATACTGTAAAAAAGATTCCTATTTGTTTAATAATTTTCATTTTCAAATCACCCCAAGATACATTACACCCCAGTTAATAAAATGTCAATCTAATGTTTCGTCCTTTTTTCAGAACAATTTTCGACCCTTTTCCAATATTTTTTATCATTTTTTTTGAATTCATTGACATTATCTTTCGGATGTTTTATTATATGTATGATTTTCACACTTTAAAGAAGTAAAATTTTACAGTATGTAATTTTTTAATAAAGATTGAGAGGTAGAAGAACTATGATTATTGTATTAAAACCACATACTACTGAAGAACACATTCTTCGTGTTGAGGAATTAATTAAAAAGAAAGGTCTCGATGCTCATATCGTTCGCGGAGAAGAGATGACGATCATCGGTTGTATCGGGGATACTACAGCCGTTGACCCAAGACTTTTTGAGATTGATTCTGCTGTTGATAAAGTCATGCACGTACAGGAACCTTATAAACTTGCCAATCGTGCATTCCATCCGGATGATTCTATCATCGATGTATCCGGTGTTAAAGTCGGTGGAGACAACCTCGCAGTTATCGCAGGTCCTTGCTCTGTAGAATCTTATGAACAGGTATTGGAAGTTGCTAAAGCTGCCAAAGCTTCCGGAGCCAATATGATTCGTGGTGGTGCGTTCAAGCCAAGAACAAGTCCTTATTCTTTCCAGGGATTAGGTCTTGAGGGTCTGGATATTCTCTGTGCAGTACGTGATGAAGTAGGACTTCCTATCGTAACAGAGTTAATGTCTCCTGATTATCTGGATGTATTCAACGAGAAAGTTGATTTGATTCAGATTGGTGCAAGAAACATGCAGAACTTTGACCTTTTAAAACAGCTCGGTAAAGTAGATCGTCCAATTCTTTTAAAACGTGGTCTCAATGCTACTTACGAGGAATGGATCATGTCCGCCGAATATATTATGGCCGCTGGTAATGAAAATGTTATCCTTTGCGAACGTGGTATCCGTACTTTCGAATCATTCACAAGAAATACTCTGGACCTTCAGAGCATTCCTGTATTAAATAGTAAGACTCACCTTCCGGTTATCATTGACCCAAGTCATGCCGGTGGAAAATGGTGGCTTGTAGAACCAATGGCTAAGGCTGCTATCGCTGCCGGAGCAGACGGACTGATGATCGAAGTTCACAACGACCCTGACAGTGCTCTCTGCGATGGTGCACAGTCATTAAAACCGGAAAAATTCGATACCCTGATGAAACAGATTCGCCAGATTGCAACGGTTGTCGGAAAACAGATTTAATATGCAAGGAGATTAAGATATGGAATTAACAGTAAACTTAGGCGAGAACAGTTATCCAATCTATATTGAAAATGGCATTCTTCCTCATGCCGGTGAATACATTTCCAAGATTTTCTCCGGCAAGAAAATCATTTTAGTTTCTGATGATAATGTATTTCCGTTGTATGGTGAAACGGTAGTGAATTCTTTACAAGATTATGAATGCCATACGCTGGTTCTCCCACATGGTGAGACAACCAAAAGCTTTGAATCTTTACCAAAGATTTATTCTGCTATGCTGGAAGCTAAGATTTCCAGAAGTGATCTGGTAATTGCGCTTGGTGGCGGTGTCATCGGTGATCTTGTTGGATTTGCCGCTTCCAGTTTCTTACGTGGAGTAAAACTTGTACAGATCCCCACTTCTCTTCTGGCTCAGGTAGATTCCTCTGTCGGCGGTAAAGTTGCAGTGGATCTTCCACAAGGTAAAAATCTGGTAGGTGCATTTTTCCACCCTAAGATGGTATTGATCGACCCAGATGTATTGAACACACTTCCTCAACGTTATATTACAGATGGTATGGGAGAAGTTATTAAATATGGATGTATCAAAGACGCCTCACTTTTTGACACATTAAAATCACATACTTCTTTTGATGATTTAAAACCGGAACTTTCTTCTATCATTGCACGATGCGTAGATATCAAACGTATCGTCGTAGAAGAGGATCAATTCGATACCGGCGAACGTATGTTGCTGAATTTTGGACACACTCTCGCCCACACAATTGAGCAGTATTATCACTATGAACGAGAAAGTCATGGAGAAGCCGTTGCAATCGGTATGTATCAGATTACCAAGATTGCCGAGGCGAAGGATCTGACCCCGAAAGGCTGTGCCGAACAAATCAAACAGGTACTTGAAATATATGGTCTTCCATTCTCCTGCGGACTTCCAATTGAAGATTTGACAGGTGCAATTAAACTTGATAAGAAGAATCTGAATAATCATTTGAATGTTGTGCTGGTACATAATATCGGCAACAGTTACGTATATCCTACCGATGTCACCTTTTTTGACAATGCCGGTATCATGTAACAACAACGAATCGAAGTGAAGGGTTGCACTTTTATATAGGCCGTGCACTCTTCACTTCTCTTATTTTTAGAAAGACGAGGAATCAAATATCATGGATTCTAATACAATCAACACATTACATTTTGGCGTTCTCGGGGAGAAACTCGGACATAGTCTCTCTCCTGAAATCCAAGATGATTTATTCAAACAGCAGCATATTTCTGCTACATACAAAAAATATGAACTAACACACGAAGAACTTCCTCATGTTTTTGAACTGATGAAATCGGAGCAACTGACAGGGATGAATGTCACGATTCCTTATAAAGAAAATATTTATCAAATGGTAGATGTTTTAGATGAACATGCAAAAGAGATTGGTGCTGTAAACACGATTTATTTAAAAGATGGAGTAACTTATGGTTATAATACGGACTATATTGGTGTAACCAGCATGCTGAACAAGGCCGGATTTGATTTAAAAGGAAAAGATGTTGTCATTCTCGGTTCCGGCGGTGCTTCCCGCGCATTGATTTATGGATTTCATTTACATGGGGCCGCTTCTATCACTATCGCAGCAAGAAATCAGGCTGCTGAAGAAATCTTAACAGAGCAATTCCCTTATTTGAAAACCTGTTCTTTCGACGAGATATCCGGCGGGGATTTGATCATTAACACAACGCCTGTCGGCATGTATCCGAATGTCGGAAAAAGTCCGGTTGGTGCCGATATCATTCGCAAATTTAAAGTTGCCTCCGATATTGTGTACAATCCGTTAATTACAGAATTCCTGCATATCGCACAGCAAGAAGGATTACAGATTGTAACAGGACTTATGATGCTGGTAGATCAGGCGATCGGTTCTCAGGAAATCTGGCTCAATAAAAAGCTGGATTACAACATGGGCAATCGAATCCATGACGAACTCGCCAAACAATTTTTATAAAATCATGTGCCATATTCCCCCCAAAGATTCACTGCATCTTTGGGTTGTATACTTGGCAATGAAAAACGCTATCGTATATTCCCATTTATATATGGGTTTACACGATAGCGTTCTTTATTAGAATTCTTTCATGACTGCTTCAAATGCTTCATTCAAATCTTCAAGAATATCCTCTACATTCTCTAATCCAACAGAAATTCGAATCATACCGCCATCAATTCCTGCTGCTACAAGTTGCTCATCTGTCAACTGACGATGTGTCTCTGAAGCCGGATGAAGAACGCAGGTACGGATATCTGCTACATGGACTTCATTGGACGCCAAATGCAGAGAATCCATGAATTTGGCTGCTGCCGCACGACCTCCTTTAATTACAAACGAGATCACTCCACTGCATCCCTTGAGATACTTCTGTGCCAATTCATAACATCCATCAGATTCTAATCCAGGATAATTCACTTTCTCTACTGCCGGAGAGGCTTCCAGATATTTGGCAACGTTCAGTGCATTCTCACAATACTGTTTCATACGAACAGGAAGTGTCTCCAATCCCATATTCAACAGGAATGCAGAATGTGCAGCCGGATACACTCCAAAATCACGCATCAACTGCATTCTGGCTTTTATGATATATGCCATGTTGCCGTAAGTCTCTGTATACGAAATTCCATGGTAAGATTCATCTGGCTCTGTAAGCCCCGGGAAGTTTCCGTTTGTCCAATCAAACTTACCACTGTCAACAATCACTCCGCCAATCTGCACTGCATGTCCATCCATATACTTGCTTGTAGAATGAATCACAATATCTGCTCCGAATTCAAATGGTTTACACAAAATTGGTGTTGCAAATGTATTATCTACAATTAACGGAACTTTCATCTCATGTGCAATATTTGCGAATCGCTCAATATCAAATACAACCAATGCCGGATTGGCAAGTGTCTCCCCGAAAACAAGTTTTGTATTTGGCTTAAACGCCGCTTTAATCTCCTCGTCACTTGCAGAAGCATCCACATAAATACACTCGATTCCAAGTTTCTTTAACGTAAATGAAAACAGATTAATCGTTCCTCCATAAATCTGAGGCACACTGACAATACTGTCGCCCGACTCACATATATTTAAAATAGAAAGTAACGTTGCCGCCTGACCGGATGTCGTACACATTGCGCCGACTCCTCCTTCCAGTGCAGCAATCTTCTCTTCCACTGCCATCACAGTAGGATTTCCAAATCTGGAATAGCAAAGTCCCTTTGTCGGATCATCAAATATTGCAGCGACCTCGGCTGCTGAATCATAAACATATGTTGTACTCTGTACGATTGGCAGAACCCTCGGCTCTCCATTCTTCGGTGTATAACCTGCATGCAGGCATTTTGTTTCATCTCTCATGATATCGGTCTCCTTTGATTTTTCTCACTATCTTATAGTTTATCAAATTTCACCGACTTTTCCTAGTGGTTTTATCAGATTTCTTATCTGTTCGGCTGACCGAATTCTCATCCGCACGTGTCAAATACTGCATCACCTGATCGATGATTCGAATGGTATCTAAAGAAATATCCAGATAAGGATGTTCCACGCACGCTTCTTCTATCAGTTCGTAAAACTTCTGAATCTCATAGATCATATTATTTGATACCGGTTCGTAAGGAATACATTCTCTTACTCCATCCACGAGACCATCTCTGTCACTTTGACGGAGACGCAATTCCATCTGTGTCGGACGTCCGATATGATTCAATAAGATCGAACCTTTTTCCCCTTGAATCACACTTGGATTTACCGATGCTGTAATTTTCGAATACACTGCCTGCGCAAGAAAGTCCGGATACTTCATCAATACCACGCCGCTTCCCTCGAACCCATTTGAGAGCAATGTAGAATAAGACTCGACACTCTCCGGCATACCAAATAATCGCACAATTGCATGAATACAATACACTCCGATATCTCGTACTGCTGAATTAAGCAAGTCTGGATTAAACGCATTTTCCACAATTCCATTTAAAAAATTATCATATCTGCTGGAATACTGGCAATATTCAAAATCCACTCTTCGTAATGTTCCAATTCGTGGAAGCTGCTCCTTTACCAGATCAAATGCCGGATCAAAATCTGAGCGCATTGCCTCAAGCAGAATCACCTGATTCTTCTTGGCACATGCAATCATCGCTTTTGCTTCCTTCTCATTGATCGCCATAACCTTCTCACACAACACATGTTTCTTGGCTTCCATTGCCTGTATTGCCTGCTTACAGTGAATATAATTTGGAGATGCAATATAAATTGCATCCACCCCTGAATTCAAAAACTCTGTATAATCTGTAAACACTCGAGAAATTTCATAGTCTTCGGCAAATTTTTCACCTGTTTCCTGCGCTCTCGAATAAACCGCAAACAATTCTGTCTGTGGAATCTGCATTGCCGCATCACAAAAATGATGACTGATTTTATTCGTTCCTACAATTCCGATTTTTATCTTCATAATATTTTTATCAT
>DAVZKO010000056.1:0-17891 GCA_052272205.1 Schaedlerella sp.
CGAAAAATGGATTGACCATATGACAGTAGACGAAGCAAAACAGTGCTTGGAAGAAGGTCACTTTGCTCCAGGTTCTATGCTTCCTAAGGTACAGGCTGCTGTTGACTTTGCTGAATCAAAACCTGGTCGTCAGGCTCTGATCACATTGCTTGAGAAAGCAAAAGACGGTATCAACGGAGTAACTGGTACTCGTATTTCACTTTAATTTTTACGAATTTTATCTTGCAAAAATATAATTGCTATTTTTATAGCTATTACTTATTTCAACAAATGACATTCAACACAAAAAGACCTGCTTTGAAGCAGGTTTTTTTGTGCCTTCACGTACATTTTATCGTTTAGAAAATATTTTATCGCCATACAGGGCATGTTTTTTCACACATCAGTTCGTCCGTACAGCTCGGAATAAAACGAGGCGTCAAAATCGGTCTTGTATGTCTATACTGTCTCTTTTTCACCTCTTCAAGCCATAAAATATCAACCTTGATATTAAATTTCAGACAAAGATATATTCTCCAGATCTTTGAGCCATACAGCTACACATGCGTCGCTCGGCATTCTCCAGTCACCTCTCGGAGATAACGCAACACTTCCGACCTTTGGTCCATCCGGCAGACAAGATCGTTTGAACTGCTGTGCAAAGAATCTTCTGCAGAATGTCTCCAACCATTTTAAGATTGTGACATCGTCATATTTATCCGCAAATGTATATTTTGCAAGACGGAAAATCTTACTTGGTTCAAATCCGAAACGCAATAAATAATACAAGAAGAAATCATGCAGTTCATATGGTCCAACCAAATCTTCCGTTTTCTGTGCAATATCTCCATCCTTTGGTGGGAGAAGCTCTGGACTTACCGGAGTATCCAACACATCATACAGAACCTGTTTCAATTCTTTATCTTCTGTTGTATCTGCAGCATACTGCACCAAATGTCTGACCAAGGTTTTCGGAATCGAAGCATTGACCCCATACATCGACATATGATCTCCATTGTATGTTGCCCAGCCAAGTGCAAGCTCTGACATATCCCCGGTTCCGATCACCATACCGCCATCTTTGTTGGCAATGTCCATCAATACCTGTGTACGCTCTCTTGCCTGTCCATTCTCATATGTCACACTATGATCCTTCGGATCATGTCCGATATCCCGGAAATGTATATTTACCGCATCTGCAATCGGCACCTCGATCAGCGTTGCACCAAGCTGACGTGACATCTTACATGCATTCTGGTAAGTACGATCTGTCGTTCCAAAACAAGGCATCGTCACCGCGATAATCTGCTTTTTATCTTTCTTCAACATATCAAATGCTCTCGCCGTTACAATCAAAGCCAGTGTGGAATCCAAACCTCCTGAGATTCCAACCACTGCTGTTTTGGCGTGGGTATGAGCCAGACGTTTTTTGAGTCCCATCGCCTGGATATTCAAAATTTCTTCGCATCGTCTTGCTTTTTCACGCTCATTGTTCGGTACGAACGGATGCTCCGGAAACCTTCTTGTAAGATGAGTTTTCTCCATCTCAAGATGGAAAGGCACACGGATCAAACCACGAGTCTCATTTGTCTGAAATGTCGTATTCTTACGTCTCTCACCTACGAGTCGATTGATGTCAAGCTCTGAATAAATGATTCGATTCACAAAACGCTTCGATTCTCTCAGCATTGAACCGTTTTCTGCTATGATATTATGCCCTCCGAATACAAGATCTGTTGTAGACTCCCCTTCTCCTGCATTCGCATAAATATATCCTGCAAGCAGACGCGCTGACTGTCCTTTGATCAATTCTCTTCGATAGCTGTCTTTTCCGATTGTTTCATCACTCGCAGAACAGTTCACGATCACCGTTGCTCCTTCCAGTGCTGCCTGAATACTTGGTGGCATCGGAGCCCATACATCTTCACAAATCTCTGCCGATACGACCAGATTCGGCATCTTTACACACGCAAACAAGATCTGTGGTCCAAACGGAACCTGCTTGCCTTCAAAGGTAATCCATCTTGCCTCTTTCGGTCCCGGCGTAAACTGGCGCATCTCATAAAATTCTCCGTAATTCGGAAGAAATGTTTTGGTGGTAAACCCAAGGATTTCTCCTCTGTTCAATGCTGCTGCCACATTGTAAAGCTTCCCATCCTGCATAAGCGGCATGCCTACAAACACCAACATATCTTTTTCCATTGTGTGTTTTGCAATCTTCAAGATTGCCTGCTTTGCTTCTTCCAACAATATCTCCTGCAAAAACAAATCACTACATGTATATCCTGTGATACAAAGTTCCGGAAATACAACAATTTTGGCTCTGTTATCCTGCGCTGTATCTATTGCTTCGCATATCTTTTCTGTATTATATGTCACATCCGCAACCCTGAGATTTGGTGTCACCGCTGCAACTTTTACAAATCCTTGTTTCATCCTTCTACGCTCCTGTTCCTTATCCGGCTAACGTCTTATATGACTTTTCGTTATCATCTCACCACATTTTATTATCTTGTTGCTTTCTTAAGCAACTTTTTTAATTCTTCTGCATCAAAATTATATGCTGTATTACAGAAATGGCATTTTACTTCGATTGGTTTGTTATCGTCGATCATCGCCTGGATTTCTTTTTTCCCAATGCTGATAATTGCTTTTTCGATTCTCTCTTTTGAACAATTACACTCAAATTTTGTTGGAAGTGTATCTGTAATCTCAACGTCCAGTCCTTCCAACACCTGCTCCAACATCTCCTCCGGTGTATGTCCGTTATCCAGCATCGAAGTCACTGACTGGATCTTCTGAATATTCGCCTCCAGCTTATCCAACACTTCATCTTCCACAAATGGCATAACCTGTACAATAAATCCACCGGCACAACGTACTGTATTGTCCTTCTCCATCAACACACCCAGACCTACAGAAGACGGAACCTGCTCCGATGTTGCAAAATAATAAGTCAAATCTTCTGCAATCTCCCCCGTCTGAAGCATAACCTGTCCGGAATATGGCTCTTTCAATCCCATATCTTTTATAACATTCAAAAATCCCGGTCCGAGTGCTCCGCCGACATCCAATTTGCCATTCTTCGGTGGAAGCATTACTCCCGGATTATTTACATATCCTTTTACATCTCCGTGGCTGTCTGCCGTCACTGTCATTCCGCCAATCTCTCCGCCACACTGCACCTGTAAAGTCAGCACATCTTTGTCATTTTTCATCATGCTTCCCATCATTGCTCCCGCTGTGAGCAGGCGACCGAGAGCCGCTGTCGCTACCGGGCTTGTCTGATGGTGCTTGCGTGCTTCCTCCACCAATTCTGTTGTTGATGCAGCAAATGCTCGAATCTGTGTATTTGCCGCCGTTGCTCTTACTATATAATCTGCCATGATCATTCTCCTCTCTTGTTGTCTGTTTTAAATTCTATTTTCTTACACTTGCATATTGAAATATGCATCGCCATCACGATTCCTTACTATGATTTATTTTCCCTGTTCTCTTGCAATGATATACATACGCTCACTGTCTCGTCGTACCGGATTCCTTGTAAATGCATCATAAGCCGCAACAAACTCCATCCCCGCCACTTCCAGTGCTGCTTTCACCTCGGCAAGGCTGTAAGCTCTCTGATAATGCATCTCCTGGAACTTTCTGCAAATATCCTGACCTGTCTTTTCACTCAAGACCGGATCTTCTACAAACAAGGATAACCGGTACTCATTGATCTTTTCTTCTTCATAATAATAGTTATCCCATATAAAACTGCAGTTCTCGCGTTCTTCGGCAATCGTCTGGTCTCCCAAAAGTTCTCGATATTTATACTCTGTATTCATATCGAAAATAAGCAGTCCGCCCGGATCCAGATAATTATTAGCTAAGCGAAATACCTCTTCCAAATCTCCGTCCTCTGTCAGATAATTCATCGAATCACAGACGCTCACAATCGCTCTTACCGTCCCATACAGCTCGAATTCTCGCATATCCTGCATCAGATATAAGATGTCATGTCCACTCTTTGCACGCTTCTGCATTGCGATGTCCAACATCTCTTCCGAGAAATCAACTCCGGTCATATCATATCCCTTTGATGCCAAAATCTCCGTCATCGTACCGGTTCCACATCCCAAATCCAAAACCAATCCGTCTTCGATTCCGTATTCAATTAATAATTCATGCAAATATTCTCCCCATTCTTCATATGGAACATTATCCATGAATGTATCATAAACTACCGCAAAACTTGTATATGCTTCCATTTGTCACCTCGTATGTCGTTGATTATCATTTGAAAATATTTGAACACTTCTATTTTTCTTCATAGTTCGTTTTATTTTAACATGAATCGAAAATAAAGTCTATATTAGGGTTGACAGATACATTTCTTTGCTATATGATGACTTAGGACAAAAAAACAATACTATTATTTCGGTAGGTGAGGTTACCACAGGGATTTGGATATTTCCTGAGATTGCTGCCGCGAGATTGTGGAGACACAACGAGTTGGTTAGCAGGCTATGTCGTGAAGGCATAACTTAACGCAATTGATATATGCCCTGTGATACTAAAGCTTGAACGATGGTATCGGATTTTCTGGTAAGATATGATTATGATGAGGATTCTTTCATTGCTCAAGCTGTGGAAGTATTCTCTTTTTTTGTTGTCACACACTTGTAAAGAACTGCCAGCGGCAGGTTCTACAGGTATCATAATTTTAAATAAAAGGTGGTGAGGAAATGGACTCTGGAGCCAGTTGTCATAGGATAAACAGCTTTACATTACATAATTTCATAGAAGATAGGAGATCTCATTATGAACAAAGAGATTTTTGTAAAACTCCTTCAGCAGAAGCACTATCAGGCTGTAAGGAATATTTTAGACGTTATGAATGCAGTGGACATTGCCTCACTGCTTTCCGAATTTGAAGATAAAGAACTCGCACTCGTTTTCCGATTGATTCCAAAAGATCAGGCCGCAGAAGTATTTGCGAATATGAATAACTCCATGCAAACTTATCTGGTAGAAGTCTTTTCCGAAAAAGAACTTCGTGAACTTTTGGACGACTTATATATGGATGACACCGTTGATATGCTGGAAGAACTTCCTGCCAATCTTGTTACCCGTATTCTGAACACCATCAATCAGGAAGACCGCGACACGATCAACCGACTTTTGAATTATCCGGAAGACAGTGCCGGAAGCATTATGACAACCGAATATGTTGATTTAAAACCAGAATGGAATGTTGCTTACTCCATGGCACATATCAAAGCAACCGGCATCCATAAAGAAACGATTTACACTTGTTATGTCACCGAAAAAAGAAAACTGGTCGGCATTGTATCCGCCAAAGATTTGATGACAACGGATGATACAGTCCGCATCGAAGATATTATGGAAAAAGAAATCATCTCCGTTCAGACACATACGGACAAAGAAGAAGTTGCCCAGATTTTCCGCAAATATGATTTGATTGCACTTCCGGTATTGGATGCAGAAGGTTTCCTGGTCGGAATCGTAACCTTTGACGATGCAATGGATGTCATGGTGGAAGAGGCAACCGAAGACATCACAATGATGGCTGCTGTCACCCCGAGTGAGAAAACTTATTTTGAAACTTCTGCTTTTGCACACGCAAAACGAAGAATCCCATGGCTTCTCGTCCTGATGTTTTCTTCTATCATCACCGGAAGTATCATTACCAAATACGAAAATGCTTTTGCAGCGATTCCACTTCTTGTATCCTTTATTCCAATGTTAATGGATACCGGTGGAAACTGCGGTTCTCAGAGCTCTACGCTTGTAATCCGAGGCATTGCACTGGACGAGATCCAGTTCCGCGATTTCTTCCGTGTCGTATTGAAAGAATTGGAAGTTTCCCTGATTGTTGGTATTGTTCTTGCAGCCGCAAACGGACTTCGCATTTATCTTACTTACCACAATCTCGGACTTGCTGTTGTAATTGCTTTATCTTTGATCGTCACGGTTATTGCAGCCAAACTAATCGGTTGTATGTTGCCGCAGCTCGCCAAGAAAATCGGACTTGACCCGGCAATCATGGCATCTCCGCTTATTACAACACTGGTGGATACTTGTTCTATTATGATTTATTTTACAATTGCAACTCATGTATTCGCATTATAAGAAACGATTTTATTTACATACAGAACTTGCCATCAGCTTTCTACAAATGCTTTGGCAACATAAAAATCGGTACACAAGAATTTCTTTTTCCAAGTCGTTCTTGTGTACCGATTTTTTATATCGTTCTAAGACTCATACCGCTCCCGAATCTCTTTTCGTTCTCTTCTTGCTTTTTCCAATTTACGTTGACGTTCTCTTCGAATTGAAATAAGATGCAGATAAAACACAATAAATGCCGCAAAGGCGATTACAAACAATAAGATAATTTTTAAAATCGTCTGTGCGGAAGGCAATTTCCATGTTGCTTTTTTCTTCTCCGCTTTCTGATTGACTTGCTGCGCTGTAGTCTCATTATTTTGCACTGCATTTTGCGTATCTACATTCTCAACGTTGGAAGAATCTGCCTTCTGAACTTCAGTCGCTGTAAAATTATATGGAACCATCGCTTTATAAACTCCAACAGTTCGTCTACCGTCATCGTATACGGTTGTAACTGTCACTGCAAATAATCCGGGTTCTAATTCACAGATGCTCTCCGGTTCATCGGATTTTACTCCCTCGAAATTAAAATTCAATTGAGTATCCGATACCATTACCCGGCGAGAAATCGAATACATATTAATATAGTCTCCGATTCCCATTCCCAGTGTCAACGGCAAATTGATAATATAATCACCACTGACACACAGATCCTGAAAATTGCTTCCTTTTGAAAAACCTTCCATCGTCCCATAATCATCGATAATCTGGAACTGACTGTCTAATTTCTTGAATGTATATCCACCATCTGTATTGGTCTGAATATAATAGCAATCTTCATCGGCAACATATCCGATTCCCAATATATTATAATCGTCCGAAATCTTTACTTTCCCCTTATATTCCAACGTATCAGCATCCATCAAATAAATGCATCCACGATTTTCTTCAATATGATTCGTATATAACGCAACTGCAATCTCTCTTGTATTCGGATTATATGCCATCCCATTACAATGCTCATAGCATGTATCTGCCACACGCTTTGCAAGTGAATACTGCTCTACCGGCTGTCCATTCTCATCATGGTCATAACGATAGTACGCTTTTACGATATCCGGCGTTGTTCCGTCTTCCGCAACATTCTCCATCATAATAATATAATAATCAGTCACACAGATGGATTGAACTACACCATCTGTCGCTTCTATATCATCTTCTATAATTTTCTCCCACACTGCCCCTGCAAACGCCTGGTCCGAAGCGATTTCTGCATGTGCAGTCAATGGATTCAAGATCCACCCAAAACTCAGCATACAGAAAAAAGCAATGATATACATACACCTTCTCATTATTTATACTTCCATTCTAAAATTCCACTGTTGTTTATCATATCATTCTGTAAAATACTTGTAAATGAATTTGAACAAAAAAGAGGATGCATTTCACATTTTTGTGAATGCAGCCTCTTCTGATACCTGTTAAAACCATTCAACAGAACTTTATCTGAATGGTTACTTTTCTAATTACTCGATTACTTTCAGCCATCCTTCCGGAGCTTCGATACGTCCCATCTGGATACCTGTCAATGTGTCATATAATTTCTGAGTGATTGGTCCCATCTTCTCCATTCCGCTTGGGAAGCAGATTTCTTTACCATGGTCAACAACTTTACCTACTGGTGAGATAACTGCTGCTGTTCCGCAAAGACCACATTCAGCAAAGTCTTTCAACTCATCTACATAGACATCTCTTTCCTCTACTTCCAATCCAAGATAATGCTCTGCGATATACATCAGAGAACGTCTTGTGATAGATGGAAGAATTGTATTGGAATGTGGAGTTACAACTTTGTTGTCTTTTGTTACGAAGATGAAGTTTGCTCCACCTGTCTCTTCTACTTTTGTTCTTGTAGCAGAATCCAGATACATGTTCTCATCGAATCCATTTGCATGAGCTGTAACAATTGCATGTAAGCTCATTGCATAGTTCAATCCGGCTTTGATATGTCCTGTTCCATGCGGTGCAGCTCTATCAAAGTCTGAGATACAGATTGTTACCGGTTTTGCTCCACCTTTGAAGTATGGTCCTACTGGTGTAGCAAAGATACGGAACTGATACTCTGTTGCAGGTTTTACTCCGATAACCGGATTGCTTCCGAACATATAAGGTCTTAAGTAGAGTGTTGCACCTGAACCATATGGCGGTACATACTCTGCATTTGCTTTTACAAGCTGCTCGATCGCATCTACAAATCTATCTTCCGGGAACGGAGGCATCTCAAGTCTCTTCGCAGAATCAACCATACGTTTTGCATTCAAGTCTGGGCGGAATACAACAATTCGTCCATCCTCTGTTGTATATGCTTTCATTCCTTCAAATACTGTCTGAGCATACTGAAGTACTCCTGCACATTCGTTCAGAACGATGTTCGCATCCTCTGTCAGGACACCATCATCCCATTTTCCATCTTTAAAGTTAGAAACATAACGTTTTTCTGTCTGAACATAACCAAATCCAAGGTTCTCCCAGTCAATATTTTTCTTATCCATTTGTAGTTCCTCCATTCCAATATCCAACATGTAACTGTCCCTGCATTGCCTGAACAATTACGATATACATTACTGTAGTCGATTATAATACTATTAAAAAGAAAATTCAAGAGTGCACTCTGTTTTTTTATTATTTTTTTAAAGAATATATAAAACTCTGCCTTCTAACTTATTCAGTACCAAAAACAGAGTCCTGTTTTCACTCTATTTATCGTTCCATCATACTGATAGATTCAATTCCGACGCTTCCGCCTCGAACAACTTCAATGTTCTGGAATTCTTCTTTCATCAGTTTAATAACCGCATCATTCTTTGTTGCAGTCTGAACAAATTCAAGGAGCAGACTGTCTTTTCCATAATCAATCACTCTTGCCTTGAACGTCTCCGCAATCTGGAACAGTTCCACCTTATCCTCGCGACTGCATTTTTTCACTTTTACATATAAAATCTCTTTCATACGTACAAATACATCCGTAAAGTCAATTACTTTGATCACTTCGACCATACGATTCAACTGTTTTTTAATCTGTTCAAATGTCTCATCATCGCTGACTGTGGCAATTGTCATTCGAGAGACCGTCGGATCTTCTGTTGTTCCTACCGTCAGACTGTCCAGGTTATATGCCTTTCCAGAAAAGAGCCCGGAAATTTTAGAAAGAACTCCCACCTGATTTTCTACATATAATGAAATCCATCTTTTCTTTACACTATTTTCCATTGTTCGCTCCTCCTAGCACTCGATAATCATTTCTTCCAATGTTCCACCCGGCTTGATCATCGGGAATACCATCTCTTCCGGATCAATGA
Organism: Schaedlerella sp.; assembly: GCA_052272205.1. Lineage (GTDB taxonomy): Bacteria > Bacillota > Clostridia > Lachnospirales > Lachnospiraceae > Schaedlerella. Next base: position 9,456 of record DAVZKO010000056.1, read on the forward strand.
TAAACTCAATCAAAGTTGGAACTTTTGTGTTTTTCTTTGCTTCTTCAAATGCAGCTTCAATCTCATCTGTCTTTGTAACGCGGATTCCTTTTGCGCCATAGCTCTCAGCCAGTTTGACAAAATCCGGTGTATACTCCGGCTTCTCTTCCCCATTTGTTCTTCTTGTCAGCGCACCTGCACGGAGGTCTGTCATACCATAACGTTTTCCGTAGAACAGTTTCTGCCACTGACGTACCATTCCAAGGTAGGTATTGTTAAATACACATAAGATAACCGGAAGTTCTTCCAATACTGCTGTCGCAAACTCCTGAATATTCATCTGCATACCACCATCTCCGGAAATCATGATGACCGGAGTGTCCGGATTGCCAAGTTTGGCTCCGATTGCTCCCGGAAATCCGTATCCCATTGTACCAAGTCCACCGGACATGATGATTTTCTTTTTCTCTGTAATCTCTGTAAACTGTGCCGCAAACATCTGATGCTGACCTACATCTGTTACAACGATTGCCTCATCAAACTGTCGATTGATCGCACCGATAATATCCATCGGCCCCATCTCCGCATGCTTTTTCATCGTCAATGGATATACATGCTGCCACTCATTAATCTCATCTAACCATTTCTTCGTCTTACATGGAGTCACATATTCATTCATCTTTGTGATTGCTTCTTTTGCATCCGCAACAATCGGGATATCCACATGAATATTACGTGAAATAGCCGCTGTATCAATATCAATATGAACAATCTGTGCACGTGGTGCAAATTCATGCAGCTTTCCTGTAATACGGTCATTGAATCTTGTTCCGATCGAGAACAACAGATCACATTCACTGACTGCCATGTTAGCCGCGTATGCACCATGCATACCTAAATTACCGATAAATAACGGATGTGTCGTTGGAATTGCACCTCGCCCCATAACGGTTGTAACAACTGGTACATTGGTTTTCTCTACCACTTCTTTAAATTCTGCATTTGCCTTTGCAATGTTTACTCCGCCTCCGGCAAGGAATAATGGACGTTCCGCTTTGCTAAGCATTTTCAAAGCTCGTTTTAACTGTCCGATATGAACTGCTGTGGTCGGTTTGTATCCGCGGATATTTACAGACTTCGGATAATCTGCACTGCCAAGCTCTGCCATGACATCTTTTGGAAGGTCGATGAGTACCGGACCCGGTTTTCCTGTTCTTGCAATATAAAAAGCCTCTTTGATGATACGTCCCAGATCTTCACGTCTGCGAACTGTAACGCCATATTTTGTGATGCTTCTTGTAATGCCGACAATGTCTACTTCCTGAAATGCATCATTTCCGATCAAATGTCTGGAAACCTGACCTGTAAAGCATACCAGTGGCACACTATCATAATTCGCCGTTGCAAGACCGGTTACAAGGTTCGTTGCCCCAGGTCCGCTTGTAACAAGACAAACACCTACTTTACCTGTTGTACGTGCATAAGCATCTGCCGCATGAACCAATGCCTGCTCATGTCTTGGTAAGATAACACGGATCTCGTCCTGTTTATAAAGCTCATCACTGATATCGATCGTACAAGCTCCCGGATATCCAAATAATGTATCTACCCCTTCTTCTTTTAATGCTTTTACCAATAACTTATTACCTGAAATCTGCTTCATTTAAAAACCTCCCTAGCATATCATCTTTCCTAATATATAAAAAGCCCTAAGCTGTTTGATAACAACTTAGGGCGAATCTACTAAATCCGCGGTACCACCTAAATTCAGGACTTCTCTCCTGCACTTTGCTCAATACGGGAATCTTCTTCCGATATCGCCTCCCTGTAACGTAGGAACCACGTTGGAGTCTACTAAGCTGCTTCTAACATCTGTTCGATCCACTGCTCAAAGGCTACTTCCATCATCCCATCACGAAGATTCACACCAGCCATCTTCTCTCTTTGCTTCCGGAGATTATGTACTCCTCCTTGTCATTGCATTTCACAATACCTGTTCATCACTAAATTTGTATTTATTATAAAGGTTGATACTTTTTTTGTCAACGTTAATTTCGTTGTCTGATAAATCCGATTGCTGCATAAATACCAAGAAATACCAGATTCACAACAACTACGCTTGCACCGGCCGGCGTTGCAAAAAAGTATGATACAGAGATACCAATACAGAAACACACCACAGAAATAATCGCCGAATTCACGATAACTCCTCGAAATGTCTTGCATACCCGCATGGATGTAAGTGCCGGAAAGATAATCAGACTGGAAATCAAAAGTGTTCCCATCATCCGCATTCCAAGCACAATCGTTACCGCTGTCAATACTGCGATCAATGTATTGTATAAATCCGCTTTTACTCCTGTTGCCTTTGCAAATGTCTCATCAAATGTAATGGCAAATATCTTATTATAGAAAAATATATACAGAAGCAATACGATCACCGACAAAATCACACTCATTCTGACATCGTCTGCACTCATTGCCAAAATACTCCCGAACATATAATTATAGACATCCGTATTCATTCCCGTTGTCATCGATATCACCATAACTCCGATTGCCAATGCACTGGTAGAGATCAAAGCGATGGCCGAATCCCCTTTCAGTACGCTGCTGCTATTCACTCTTAAAAGAAGGACTGCTGCAATGATCACAACCGGGATTGCAACTGCCAGCGGTGCTACATTCAATGCCGCTGCAACTGCCAGTGCTCCGAATCCAACGTGGGAGAGTCCGTCTCCGATCATAGAATATCGTTTCAATACCAGACTGACCCCCAAAAGTGCGGAACAAAGGGAAACCAGAATCCCAACCGTAAACGCTCTTACCATAAATGGATAGGAGAGCATCTCAAGCATTGTATTCACGATCTATCTCCTCCTTCCATCTGCTGTAGTCGTTCCTTCACAACTTCCTCCTGCGTATCAATCTGCCCACTTTTTATGAACTGTTTTCCAACTGCACTCTTCTTGTAATCTTCTGTCGTACCGAAAAATCTTGCATTCTCCTGTAAATGCAGAATGTGTGTAGCATCCCGAAGTGCACTCTCGATATCATGGGATACCATCACAACGGCAATTCCAGATTTTTGATTGATTTCTTTAATAAGCTGATAAAATTCTGCTGTTACGATTGGATCCAAACCGGTTACCGGCTCATCCAAAAGCAACAACTTCTTTGTAGCGCAAAGTGCTCTTGCCAGAAGTACTCGCTGTTTTTGTCCACCGGACAAATCGCGAAAACAGCTTTTTTCCAAATCTTCAATTCCCAACAGCTGCATGTTTTCCTTGGCATATTTCTTATCTTCCGCCTTATAAAACGGATGAAATCCCCGGCTGTTCAATCTTCCGGATAATACTACTTCATATACACTTGCCGGAAAGTCTTTCTGCACATCATTTTGCTGTGGAAGATAACCGATTTCTCTTTGAAGTAATCCATCTCCAAATACTATTTTCCCTTTGGACGGGCTCTTCAATCCAAGAAGACTCTTAACCAATGTACTTTTTCCAGAGCCGTTTTCTCCGACAATACACAGATAATCCCCTTGATTCATCTGAAAGGACAAATCTTCAATAACCGTCTGTCCTTCGTATGCAATTGATATATTTTCACATTGAATCAAAGCCATTATCGCAAAGCCTCCTTTAGTGTTTCTACATTTTCTTTCATCAAATCCAAATACGTCACTCCGGCCTCAAACTGCTCGGCACTGATATTATGGCTACTGTAAAATACTTTCACCGGTACATCGCAAGTCTCCGCGATTGCATTTGCAATATTATCATTGCTCAGCTCCATCTTGAGAACAACCGGAATGTGTTCTTCTTTTACTTTATTAATCAGAAATGCCATTGTTGCGGCACTCGGTTCCGTATCCGATGCACAGCCTGAGAATGCGGCATAATAATCCAGACCATATTCTGCTGCGAAATAACGGAACGGAAATCTGTCTCCGAATAAAATGGTATGATTCTGTGCATTGTCTACCACCTCTTGAAATTCTGCACCCAATTCTTTCAACTGTGCCTCATAGTCACTGGCATTCTGTTTATATACTTGTGTATGTTCCGAATCCAACAAGCAAAGTTCTTCCGCAATACGAGCTACAATATCGACTGCATTGCTCGGAGATGTCCACACATGCTCATCCATCGTATGCACATGTGCATTGTGCTCTTCTTCTGTCTCATTAGCTGAATGTAACGTAGATGCTTCTTCATGATGATGTCCACGCTCTTCCTGCATGCCTTCTACTTCTTCCTCTTCCAACACACTGCCTACACAATCTACCAGCCGAAGTCGTTTCACATGCTCCATCTCCGGAGATTCCAGAATGTCTTCCACCCATTCATCATTCTCTCCACCGACATAGATAAATAAATCTGCATTTTGGATTGCAATAATATCCTGAGGTGTCGGTTCATAAGAATGTGTTTCTTCTCCCGGTTTTAAAAGCATGGTTAAGGATACATTGTCTCCTGCAATCTGCCGAACAAAATCATACTGTGGGAAAATGGTTGTCACAACTCGTAATTTTTCATCTGAATTCGAATGATCTGCCTGTCTGTCACCCCCCGATACAGCACATCCACACAACATGCTGACCAGAAGTACGACAACACATAGCAAACTCCCTACTCTGTAAATAGATGTTTTCAAATTGTCTTTCTCGTTATTTCTATTTGTTTTTTTATTATTTGCGTTCATATTTTGCAAATACATATTCCAAATCAAAACAGGTCTGCTCCTCACTGACTTCTGTCATTTCCCAATCCTCCATCTTATCCAGATTCGGGAAATACGTGTCTGCTGCATATGCATGATCGATCTTTGTGATATACGCGGTATCACAATATGGAAGCAGCATTTCATAAATGCTTCCTCCACCGATTACATACAGCTCCTCTGAATCATATTTCTTTAATTCTTCCAATAATTCCTCTTTTGTATGCACAATAATTGCACCTTTTGCCTGATAAGAATGGTTCGCTGTCAATACGATATTCGTTCTGTTCTTAAGCGGTAATCCGTTCGGAAAGCTCTCCAAAGTCTTTCTTCCCATCACGACAACATGTCCGGTTGTTTTCTCTCTGAAAAACTTCATATCCGCCGGAATACTTGTCAAAAGTCTGTTTTTATTTCCTATTGCCCAATTGGCATCTACTGCTGCTATTATGTTCATGATTTTCCTCCTACTGTAAACGCTTAGCGAGGTATTTTCGAGCTTAGCGTTTGCGTACACCTCGGCATCAGACAAGGTACTTTCGAGTCGATGTCCGAGAGTGTTTCCTTATACCGCAATCGGTATATTTTTAATCTGTGGATGAGTTTCGTAATTATCCAGTCTTACATCATCCGGTGTAAAATCATAAAAGTCTTTTACTTCCGGATTCAACCAGAATGTCGGTGCCGGTAATGGTTCTCTTGAAATGAGTTCTTTGATCAACGGCACATGTCTGTCATAAATATGTGCATCTGCGATCACGTGAACAAATTCTCCCACCTTCATATCGCACACCTGAGCCAGCATGTGCAATAATACCGCATACTGGCAGACATTCCAGTTATTTGCAGCCAGCACATCCTGCGAACGCTGGTTGAGAATTCCATTCAGAGTGAGTTTGTCACTTCCCGACTCTTTGGTTACATTAAATGTCATACTGTATGCACATGGATAGAGATTCATCTCATGTAAATCCTGATGCACATATATATTCGTCATAATACGGCGACTATACGGATTGTTTTTCAAATCGTAAATCACACGATCCACCTGATCCATCATACCTTCCTTGTATTGATGTTTCACCTGCATCTGATATCCATATGCTTTTCCGATAGAACCATCTTCATCTGCCCAACTGTCCCAGATATGGCTGTTCAAATCATGAATGTTGTTTGATTTTTTCTGCCAGATCCAAAGAAGTTCATCCGTACAACTCTTAATTCCGGTTCTTCGAAGTGTCAGTGCCGGAAATTCCTTCGATAAATCATATCGATTCACCACACCAAATTTCTTAATTGTATAAGCAGAAGTTCCATCCTCCCACACCGGACGTACCTTCTCACCTTCTGTACTTGTTCCGTTCTCTATAATATCTTTACACATATCGATAAATACTTTATCTGCATAGCTCATCGTCAAATTCCTCCTTTGGCTTTTTACATGAATAAGGCTCACAGAAAAACATCGTCTTGTTATAATGTTTTTCTGTGAGCACAGCTTCCGTTACTATTCATTCGCTAGCTTGCTATATTAAGTTATAACATAGTTTTCACATTTTGTAAATAAAAGTCGTCATCTAGTTCGCTCAAACTAACTATTTTAAATTAATATGAGATATAACTTTTATTTTTATATTATTTCAAATTAGTATTCTCGGATCACACTGCTGATTTCAAAGATGCTGTCAATATCTCCCAACTCATGCAATGCATTTTTCAGATAATCTTCTCTTACTTTATCCGTTACAATAACAAGCTCTGCCTGCTCTCCCTTGACATGCTTCTGAACAACTCTTGCAATACTTACGCCATGACTTCCAAATACGGTTGCAATACTTGCGAGAACACCCGGCTGGTTCTTTACCTGCATACGAAGGAAGAATTTATTCTCCACTTCGTCGAACTTCTTAATCGGTGTCTCTTTGTAACAAGTACAACTGATTCTTCCGTTACAATTATAAGCAATATTTCTGGCAACATCGATGATATCTCCCATAACCGCACTTGCTGTCGGAAGCTCTCCTGCTCCACGTCCATAGAACATCGCATCATCAACCGCATCACCATGTACAAACACAGCATTAAATGAATCCCGAACAGATGCCAACGGATGTTCTTTGTTAAGCAGCATCGGATAAACACCGACCTCGATTCCACCTTCTGTATTATGTGCTACTCCAAGCAATTTAATTACACTGTCGAACTCTTTTGCATAAGCAATATCGTCCGATGTAATCTTTGTAATTCCTTCTGTATAAACATCGTCAAATACCACTCTGGAATGAAATGCAATCGAAGCCATAATTGCAACCTTACGCCCTGCATCTAATCCTTCTACGTCTGCTGTAGGATCTGCTTCCGCATATCCCAATTCTGTCGCTTTCGCCAATGCTTCTTCAAAACTCATGTTTTCTTCAAACATCTTCGTCAGAATGTAATTTGTTGTACCATTCACAATTCCAATCACTTCATTGATCTCATTGCCTGCAAGACACTGTTTCAACGGACGGATAATCGGGATTCCTCCTGCAACCGCTGCCTCAAAAAGCAGATCGCACTGTTTTTCTTCTGCAACATCCAGCAATTCTTTTCCATGTGTCGCAATCAAATCTTTATTCGCTGTCACAACATGTTTCCCTGCACGAAGTGCTTCCAGTATCATCGTTCTTGCCGGCTCTATCCCGCCCATCACTTCTACAACGACCTGAATCTCCGGGTCCGTTACAATCTCCTGCCAGTTATCTGTCAAAAGGGATGCATCGATTCCTTCACGTTTCTTATTCAAATTATGAACCAGAATCTTCGATACTTCCATCTCTGCACCAATTGTCTGCATCATCACATCCGCACGACGCTGGATCAATTTATATACACCGGTACCTACTGTACCCACACCCAACAATGCTACTTTTATCTTCTTTGTATTCATACTTGTGTTACCTCCATGTTGTTAATACTTTAACACTTTACCTCACTACATTTTCGTGTATTGTAACACAGCTCTTTTGAAAATTCCAGTCTTAGTTTTAAAATATCTATTACATTCTATTCTCCATTTATCCTTTCAACGTTTTCTATTTCTATCTGAAGAGTTTCTTCTCTTCTTCGTCTTTATCATATTCGAAAATGCTCACGTTCACTACCTCCGCTCGATTTCTTTTCAAAAATTCTGCAAGATTTCTGTAAACAGCAACATACACCTTTTCCAAATTCATAAACTATTCAATATGCAAACTAACAAAAAGGAGCAATGCTTTCGCATTACTCCTTTACTCTAGAGCGACAGACGGGGTTCGAACCCGCGACCCCAACCTTGGCAAGGTTGTACTCTACCAACTGAGCCACTGTCGCATATATTAGCTGTTCCGTATCAGAACAATAACTAATATACATGACCCACTCTTAATTGTCAACCCATTTTTCAATTTTGTTCGTCTGAATTTTTACTTATTTTTCTGATAATTCAAACAATTTATATTACATCACCGTTACTAAGCTCGAAAATACCTTGCTAAGTGTTCACAGTAAAAGGTAAAGGTAACACCTCGTTACTAGGTTCGAAAAGACCTCATCAAGTAACGAGGTATGCATACTCCCTAAGCTCGAAAGAACCTCGCTAAGGGAGTATAGCAAAAGAGCGATGCAAATTCCTTTGCATCACTCCTCCTCAAAAGAGAGCGACAGACGGGGTTCGAACCCGCGACCCCAACCTTGGCAAGGTTGTACTCT
>DAVZKO010000057.1:0-17350 GCA_052272205.1 Schaedlerella sp.
CGGTGGAGTATTTCTGTTCTATTCATTTATAATTGCCGAAAGCTGCCCAATGTTATTTGGACCTGACCAGTGGCCGGGTGGACAGAACCTGATGACAACACCTGCTATCTGGAGAAAAGTATTTGCTATTCTTGACAGTGACAATCTTGGAATCAACTATGATCCATCACACTTTGTATGGCAGATGATTGATTACATCAAACCAATTTATGAATTCAAAGATAAAATCTTCCACGTTCATTATAAAGATATCAAACTTTACAATGATCGCCTGAATGACTGTGGAATCATGGCATATCCACTTGATTTTATGTCACCAAAGCTTCCGGGACTTGGAGATGTAAGATGGGATAAATATGTATCTGCACTGACAGATATCGGCTATGACGGATACACATGTATCGAAGTAGAAGATAAAGCGTTCGAAGGAAGCAAAGAAAAAGTAGAACAGTCTCTTGTATTAAGCCAGAGATACTTAAAACAGTTCGTTATCTAAATTATTAAAGAATAAAAGGAGAACCAAAATGGGAAAATTAAGAATTGCAATCGTAGGTTGTGGTGGTATCGCGAATCAGAAACATATGCCATCCATCAAAGCAAACGCTGACAAAGCAGAAATGGTAGCTTTCTGTGACCTGATTCCGGAGCGTGCTGAAAAAGCTGCAAAGGAATATGGTGTAGAGGGTTCAAAAGTTTACACAGATTACAAAGAGATGCTTGCTGATACAAGTATTGAATTTGATGTTGTACATGTATGTACACCAAACGTAGCTCACTGCCCAATCACAGTAGCAGCATTTGAAGCAGGCAAACATGTAATGTGTGAGAAACCAATGGCTCACAATACAGAAGATGCCCGCAAGATGATTGATGCATGGAAAAAATCAGGAAAGAAATTTACAATCGGATATCAGAACCGTCTGCGTGACGATACACAGACATTACATGCATCTTGCGAAGCAGGAGAACTTGGAGAAATCTATTTCGCTAAAGCACATGCAATCAGAAGAAGAGCTGTTCCTACATGGGGCGTATTCCCTAACAAAGCCCTTCAGGGTGGCGGTCCTCTGATTGATATCGGAACACATGCACTTGACATCACACTGTGGATGATGAACAACTACGAACCAGAATCTGTATCAGGACAGGTATTCTACAAACTTGGTCGTCAGGAAGATGGTCCTGCAGGAAATGTATTCGGACCATGGGATCCTAAGACATTCGAAGTAGAGGATTCTGCATTCGGTCTTGTTAAAATGAAAAATGGTGCAACAATTTACCTTGAGGCATCTTGGGCACTCAACGTACTGAAATCTATGGAAGCTTCTACAACACTTTGCGGAACAAAAGCAGGTGCTGAGATCCACCATGGCGGAAGCTATCCACAGGATGAGTTGATCTACAACACAGTAGAGCACAATCAGTTGATGGAAAAAACAATCTCACCGGCAGGTGTTGTTGACTTCTTCGAAGGTGGAGCAGCAGCAGAAGCAGTTCGTGAGCAGGAGCAGTGGCTCAATGCGATCATCAATGATACAGATCCACTTGTAAAACCAGAGCAGGCATTTGTTGTAACACAGATTCTGGAAGGAATTTACAAATCAGCAGAGACAGGAAAAGAAGTATTCTTTGACTAAGAGATAATAGGAAGAGGGCGCCGGTACCTGAGAAGGCCCGGCTCTTCTTTTGACTAAAAATAGGAAACTTGTTTGAATATAGGAAAGCGAGGAAATAAAATGGCTGGCAGACAGATTTATAATCCGGCTGGATTTAAAAACATTGAAAAAGATGGACAGGTAACAGGATATGAGTTCCAGTTCAAGGCACAGTATTATCGTGGAATCACATTGTCTATCGTTCGTGATATCCAGATTAATGTAGATGGAGAAGACGTTAAGAGAGAAGACATTCGTTTCACAGTAAATGGAGAGACATTTACATTGGAAGAGATGCGTACAGTAGTTGATTCTGACTATCGTTGGGAGTTTGGTGACTACGCAACAGTATCTGTAGTAAAAGAAGGTGGACTTGCAAAAGGAAATCACCACATTCATGCAAGACAGATTATTGCACCGTCATACATGCCATTCCAGATTGAAGCAGATTGTGACACAGATTTTGTGATTGAATAGGAGGAACTTGAAGATGAGCCACGATGTTAAAAGAAGTATTTCCCTGTATAGTTATCAGGACGAATATTATGATGGAAAGCTGGACCTCGAGGGATGCCTTAGAGAAACAGCAAAAACAGGAGCAACCGGAGTAGAACTTCTGGCAGAACAGATGATTCGCAGATTCCCATTGCCAATTGAAACAGAAGAATTCAGAGCACAGTGGTTTGGCTGGCTTGACAAATATGGTCTTGAGCCATCATGCTACGATGCATTTTTGGAAAACAGAATTTATGACAATCGTACATTAAGCCTTGGTGAGCAGGTTAACATGATGAAGAGAGACATCCGTCTTGCTTCTATGTTAGGATTCCACAACCTTCGTACATTGGTTTCTACTCCAATGGACGTAATCGAAGGAAGTTTGGAATATGCAGAAGAGAAAGATGTAAAGATTGGTCTGGAAGTACATGCTCCATTCTCACTGAACTCAGGATGGGCTGACGGATACATGGAGATGATCAACCGTACAGGAACAAAATATTTTGGATTTATTCCTGATATGGGAATCTTCTGTAAGAACATCCCGGATGTTGTAAGAGATAAAGCAAGAAGAATGGGTGCTTCTGAAGAATGTATCAAGATTGTAGATGATTCTTATGCACAGCGTCTTGCAAAAGGATTTACAAAGATCAAATATGACTTGAACCTTGGAAAAGCAAATATGGAATATCGTATGGCAAACGGAATGAAAGAGATGATGGATGCCATCGAAGCAGCAGGCGGAAACGATGCAGATCGTTGGTATGGAAATATGTCATTTACATATTCTTGGTCAGAGCCACAGGATATCATCGACAACATCGATTATATCTTCCATACACATGCAAAATTCTACAATGTTCATGAAGACTATGTAGAGACAGCAGTTGCAATCCCAGAGGTTGTAGAAGCATTCAAGAAAGCCGGATATAAAGGATACTTAAGTTCAGAGTACGAAGGCGGAGAGCACTTAAGAGACGTTGGTGTTGACAGTATCGAACAGGTACGTCGTCATCAGGAAGCTTTGAGAAGAGCGATTGAAGGCTAATCTTGTATTGAACAAGTGACATGAAAATAATAAGTTTTAAGATTCAGAGGAGGGGCAATCCCCTTGTCTGAATCTTAGTCTATCTATATAACTATTAGAAAATGATCAAATTTAAAGGAGACTGGAATCATGGAAACAATTAAATTAGGTATTGTTGGATTTGGTTTTATGGGACACTGCGATGCAGACATGATGAGTACATTTGACGACAGCGAGATCAAACTTGTAGCAGTTGCAGATACAAATCCGGATCAGTTAAAAGATGCACCGGAAGGTGTTGAAACATACAACAGCATCGAGGAAATGCTTGAAAAAGCAGATATCAATACAGTTATGGTATCTACTCCAAACCCAAGCCACCCTGAGATGGTGAAAAAAGCAGCAGCAGCTAAGAAAAATGTAATCTGCGAGAAACCGGCAGCAATGAGCGTTGCACTCTTTGATGAGATGGTAGCTGCATGCAAAGAAAATGGTGTGATGTTTACTGTTCATCAGCAGAGAAGATGGGACAAAGACTATCGTATCATGAAAGAAGTATATGATAACGATATGGTTGGAGATATGTATGTCATCAAGTCTCAGCTCTACGGATTCAATGGAAATATGCATGACTGGCATGTATATCCGGAGATGGGTGGAGGAATGCTCTACGACTGGGGTGTTCATCTGATTGACCAGATGCTGGATATGGTCAAATCTGAGATTGTCTCTCTCTATGCCGATGTAAGAAATGTCATCAATGAGAATGTAGATGATTACTTCAATATCATTATGAAATTCAAAAACGGTGTGACAGCAGAGATTGAGCTTGGAACATATTATCTGACACCAAAGCGTGCATGGTTCATCGGTGGTAACAAAGGTTCTGCTATCATCGACGGATTCAACGGAGAAGGTAAGATTGTTCGTACAGCGCACTTATTGGAAAATGTACCGGGCAAGATCACAATGACAGCAGCAGGTCCTACAAGAAGTTTTGGACCGGCAGCACCGGGACTTCTCTTAGAAGAACCATTGCCGGAAGTAGATGTAAATCATAGAAATTATTTCGAGCATTTCTTAAAAGCATTTAATAAAGAGGAAGAAATTGTTGTAAAACCAGAGCAGGTAAGAAGAGTACTGTGTGTGATGGATGCAGTTCGTGAATCAGCAAAAACTGGTAAAGCAATCGCATTCGAAGAGTAAGAAAAACAGAGAGCAAAAAAGATACCCCCTTTTTTGTTCTCTGTTTTTTTGACTTATCAGTTTAGGACAAAAAAGAAAATGTTTTTGGTTTAAAAAGCACTATATGATTACCAAAAAACCCACTAAAATGAAATTAAATCAAAGAGATATAATCATGAAAAGCGAGGGAAAAAACATGGCAGATTATGAAACACAGGTAGTTGTAATTGCAGGAGGTCCATCTGGATTATCAGCAGCCGTTCAGGCAGCAGAAGATGGTGCTGAGGTTATCGTTCTTGAGAAAGCTGCAGCAATTGGTGGAGCAGCAAACATGGGAATGGGACCACTTGGTATCGGAACAAAATACCAGAAACAGCAGATGGAAGATGTAACAGTAGAGAAAGCATTTAACATGTTTATGGAATATACACATTACAATGTTGATGCAAGACTTGTAAAACGTTACTTCGAGCAGTCAGCAGAGACAATCGAATGGCTGGAAGATATGGGTGTTGAATTCGAAGGTGCTTATCGTTACTTCCCAAAATCAGAGCCAACATGGCACATTGTTAAAACAGATCAGGGAATCGGACCTAGAGCTGCATCATTCATGAACAAAGCTTTGTATGCAAGAGCTCAGGAATTAGGTGTAAAAGTACTTCTTGAGACACCAGCTAAGAAGATCGTTATGAAAGACGGAAAAGTTGCTGGCGTTCTTGCAACAGACAAAGATGGTAAAGAAATTGAAGTTGCTTGTAAAGCTGCTATCGTATGTACAGGTGGAGCTGGATGCAACAAAGAATTTATCAAAGAAGAAACAGGATATACTCATGGTGTGGACATGTTCAACTTCGCTATTCCGGGAATCATGGGAGATGGACTTCGTATGGCTTGGGAAGCAGGAGCTGATCACCTTCCGGTAAGAATCGAGCAGGCAGCAGCAATCGAGGGTGTTGATGATCTTCCGGGAAGTGTTGGAAATATTATGGGACAGCCTAACTTGCTTGTTAACTTACAGGGTAAACGTGTTATGAACGAAGATCACATGCAGAACACAACATTCCTTTCAAATGTGTGCTCACATCAGAAAGGAAAAGTCTGCATCAGCATCATTGACTCATCTATCGCAAAATACTACATGAGAAATGGTGTAGATAACGTTTCAATGGTTCGTCCGGATCCAGATGTATCTGATTTTGCAGAAGCAATCAAGATGGCAAAAGAGAACGGAAATGAAGGTCTGTTCATCGCTGATACAATCGAAGAACTTGCAGAAAAAGCAGGAATTGATGTAGATAATCTTGTAGATACAGTAGAAGAGTACAATGACTTCTGTGATGAAGTAGATGAAGAATTCTTCAAAGACAAGAGATACTTGAGACCAATCACAAAGGCTCCATTCTATGGTGCAAGAATCCGTCCGGGCGGATATGGAACAGTTGGTGGAATCCGCATCAATGAAAACTGTGAGGCTTGCGACAAAGATTTCGAGCCGGTTCCGGGACTGTATGCAGCAGGAGCAGATGCTTGTAACATTTATGATGATAGTTATATGTTCTTACTTCCAGGAAACTCTATGGGATTTGCTGTTAATACAGGACGTATCGCTGGTATGAGCGCTGCTGAATATGTTGAGGATGAAGACTAATTTCAACTAGAAATTAATAATGACAGAATAGAAAATGAGCAGAAGCAGGTAAGATAGCTTCTGCTCATCTGGGATAAAAGGATAATATTGGAGGAATTCAAATGAAAGAAACAGTAACAGATATTCTGAATCGTAGAAGCGTGAAAAATTATAAACCGGACCAGATTACCGATGAAGAACTGATGACTGTATTGAAGGCAGGAATGAATGCTCCTTCTGGTGGAAATAAACAGTCTCCGATTTTTATTGCTGTACAGAATAAAGAATGGATCAAGAAGCTTTGTAAATTAAATGCAGAGATTGCAGGAGCACCGGAAGGATTCGATGTATTTTACGGAGCACCAACCATCATTCTTGTACTGGCAGAAAAAGGTGTCGGTAATCCGGTAGAAGATGGAAGCCTTTGTCTTGGAAATATGTTTAATGCGGCATATGCACTTGGACTCGGCTCCAGGTGGATTAACCGTATTCGTGAGACATTTGAGACAGATCTTGGAAAGGAACTGTTAAAAGAAGCAGGATATGAGGGAGAGTACATCGGAGTCGGTTCTTGTATCCTTGGGTATCCGGCAGACGGATTCCCGAGACCAATTGAAAGAAAATCAGATTACTTTAAGATTATAAAATAAGAAATTAGAAAGTGTAGGGATAGAATCATGGAACAGAAAAATAAAGAAGTAATTCAGAAATTTTATCAGGAATTTTTCAATGATCATATTATCGAAGCCGCAGACAAATATATCAGAGAAGATTATATTCAGCACAATCCGGGTGTTGAGCAGGGAAGAGAAGGAATCAAAAAAGGATTCGCAGAGAAATTTGTTGTTGACCCAACATTCCATCTGGATATCAAGATGATGATCGCAGAAGGCGATATGGTTGCAGTTTATCTGAAAAATGTGGATCCTCAAGGAAATACAAAATGCAGAGTTGTAGATATCTATCGTTTGGAAGACGGAAAACTTGCTGAGCATTGGGATGTGTTACAACCATGCAAGTAAATAAGAAAAAAGTAGCAGCAAGTATTTTCTTTACAGCATTTGCTTTTGGACTGAATATCGTAGGAATATCGCCGGTGCTTGGAATTATCAATGAAAAATATCAGCAATATGGAACCAGTGCGATACAGCTTTTACAGACGATACAATATTTGCTTATTATGGTAGGATCATTAATGATCGGTTGGTTGACAACAAAACTCAGTAAAAAGAAGATTGTATTGGTTGGCCTTTTCATTGTCGGAGTTTGCGGTATGCTTCCATTTTTCTCAGACAGTTTTTGGATGTTGGTGGCATCGAGAGTGTTGATTGGATTTGGATTTGGTATTACCGGACCGATGAATACAGCAATCGCAGCAGAACTGATTCCAGAAGAAGAACGTGCAGGGTATATGGGGCTTCATGTTGTAGGTATGGGAATCGGAACAATGGCAGGGAGTATGCTGGGAGGTACATTGGCAGGATTTAGTTATCGTAACTATTATCTTGTTTATATCATTCCTTTTATTGCAATGGTGGGCGTACAGACACTTTTGGTAGAAACACCGCCGGTGAAATCAGAAAAGTCTTCCGATATGAAACTGAATAAGATGGTTTATCTGATTTCATTTGCATCGTTTGTACATACATTGTTTATCAATGCATACAGCACGAATATTGGAATTTATATAGCACAGAATATTTCGGACAATCCGGGACTTGCCGGTATGGTAACATCTGTAAACGCAGCATTTGCATTAGTAACAGGAATACTTTTCTCAAGAATATCCGCAAAATTGAAAAACTTTACACTTCCATTTTCTATTTTGGCAGCAGCAGTTGGATATGGACTGGTTTTGACTATGCATGGAATGGCAGGAGTTTTAATTGTAAGTGCTCTTTGCGGTGTATCACTGAGCTGCTTTATGGCAATTGGTTCCTATCTGCTTTCGATTTCAGTAGAGCAGGAGGCTGTGGCAAAGGCAAGTGGAGTATTTTCGATTATCGGTGGAATCGGCGGATTGATTGCACCAATCTTTATGGGAAATGCGGCAAAAGTAGTATTAGGTGAAAATACAGCAACGAATCAGTTTGTGATTGCATTCTTTGGAATGTTGATTTTCGGAGTAATCGCGGCAGTACTCATGATGAAAAAGAAGAAGGAGAATGTGTAAAAACATGAAAAAATATGGATTTGGTGTTGATATCGGAGGAACAACCTGCAAGATTGGTCTTTTCGATATGAACGGAACAATAATTGAAAAATGGGAAATCAAAACAAACACAGAGAATCACGGGGCAGCAATCTTAGATGATGTTGCAGCGGCTGTGTCAGGTAAGATGGAAGAAAGAAGCATCGCAAAAGAGGATGTTCAGGGAATCGGACTTGGAGTTCCGGGACCGGTTGATAGTGAAGGAACAGTTCACAAATGTGTCAATCTTGGATGGGATGTTATTAATGTAGAGAATGCTCTGAATGAAAAAACAGGACTTCTTGTAAAAGCCGGAAATGATGCCAATGTAGCAGCTCTCGGTGAGATGTGGCAGGGTGGTGGAAAAGGTCATCAGAATGTCATCATGGTAACACTCGGAACTGGTGTTGGTGGTGGCATCATCGTAGATGGAAAGATTATTGCAGGCTCTCACGGAGCTGGCGGAGAACTCGGACATATTCACATGAATGATGATGAGACAGATACTTGTGGATGTGGAAATAAAGGATGCTTGGAGCAGTATGCATCTGCAACAGGAATCGTTCGTATGGCGAAGAAAAAACTTGCAACAGAGACACGTGCTACAAAATTGACAGTATTTGATCCTTTGACAGCAAAAGATATTTTTGATGCTGCAAAAGAGAACGATGAAGTAGCACTGGAACTGGTTGATGTACTCTGTACAATGCTTGGAACAGCATTGGCAAATGTTGCAGCAGTAGCAGATCCTGAAATTTTCGTTATTGGCGGTGGTGTGTCAAGAGCCGGAGATATCCTGATTCGGGGAATCCAGAAGAAATTTGAGGAAAAAGCGTTCCATGCATGCCGTGGAACAGGCATTTCACTTGCAACACTTGGAAACGATGCAGGAATGTATGGTTGTGTAAGATTGTTATTCTAATAGTAACAACTAAGATTCTGCCAGGTTCAGATGGATTTGGCAGAGAAAAATAAAGAGGAAAGAATAAGAGAAATAAAGGAGAAAATTATGGCAGTCATTACGATTGACGGGAAAAAGATTGAAGTCCCAGAAGGTAAAAATGTGCTGGATTGTGCGTTGGATGCAGGCATTTATATCCCACATCTGTGTCATCACAAAGATTTGAGCCCACTTGGTTCATGTCGTATGTGTGTAGTAGAAGTAGAAGGACAGGAAGGAGTAACAACTTCTTGTACATTGAAAGCAAAAGATGGAATGAACATCACAACAAAAAGTGATGAGCTGGAACGTCTTCGTATGTTAGCATTGGAATTACTCCTGGCAGGACATCCGGAAGACTGTTCAACATGTCCAAAATATGGTAACTGTGAATTACAGATGCTGATCCAGTATATCGGACCAAAGACAGGTCGTCTGAAATTACGTGCAAAAGGTTTCAAACAAAATGAAGAAAATCCATTGATCATTCATGATATGAACCGTTGTGTACTTTGCGGACGTTGTGTGCGTGCATGTAACGAGCTTCGTGGAGTAAAAGTTCTTCAGTATCAGAAAAAAGATATGGAAACATATGTAGGAACTGTACATAACAAACTGTTGAAAGATGCAGACTGTCGTTTCTGTCAGGCTTGTGTGGAAGTCTGTCCAACAGGTACAATTCGTGATAAACTGATGAATTCAGAAGTGAAGAAAGAGGATGCAGTAGTACCATGCCGTCACGCATGTCCGGCACATACAGATATCCCTCGTTACATCAGACACGTGAAAAATGGAGAATATGATGAGGCAGCAGCCGTTATTCGAGAGAAAGTTCCATTCCCGAAAGCATTGGGATATATCTGTAGCCACGTATGTGAATTACAGTGCAAGAGAAAAGAAGTCAGTGATCCAATGGCTATCCGTGACATCAAACGTTATGCTGCTGAGCATGATACAGGTGCTTATTGGAAAGGAAAAGGAAAACAGCTTGCAGATACAGGCAAGAAAGTATGTGTTGTAGGAGCGGGTCCGGCAGGTCTGACAGCAGCATATTACCTGAGAAAACAGGGACATGATGTAACATTGAAAGAAGCCCTTCCAACAGTCGGTGGTATGATGGCTTATGGAATTCCTGCATATCGTCTTCCAAGGGAAATCATTGCGGAAGAAGCAAAAGTAATTGAAGAGCAGGGCGTTAAGATTGAAGTAAATGCAAAGGTTGAGAAACCGGTAGAACTGCTGAATGAATATGATGCAGTATTGATGACAATCGGTGGACACAAAGGTGTTCGTCTCCCAATGGAAGGAAGCAACCTTGACGGAGTAATTTTAAATGCAGATTTCTTACGTAACTGCAGCATGGGACAGGAAACAGGCATGGGCAAACGTGTCATCGTTCTCGGTGGTGGAAACGTTGCATTTGACTGTGCAAGATCTGCAAAACGTCTCGGAGCAGAGGAGATTCATCTGGCATGTCTGGAAGCAAGGGAAGTTATGACAGCCGATGATGAAGAAATCGAACAGGCAAAAGAAGAAGGAATCTTCGTACATCCTGCACAGACATTCGAGAGAATCACAGGAACAGATCATGTGACAGGTGTTGATTTCATGAATGTAAAATCCTTTACATTTGATGAAAACCGTCGTGCGATTATCGAAAAAGAAGAAGGTTCTGAGCACCATATCGATGCAGATACTGTTATCTTCGCAGTTGGACAGAGACCTGACATCACAGAAGATGCAGGACTGGAACTTGGAAGAGCAAACAGTATTGCAGTAAAAGATATTGAAAATGATAAGACAACTTCTGTAGAAGGAATCTTCGCAGCAGGAGACGTGATTTATGGTACAAAATCTGTTATCATGGCAATCGAATCAGGAAGAGAAGCCGCTTCTCAGATTGATAAATACCTCGGAGGAGACGGAGATATTTCTGAAGTACTTGCTCCTGAGCAGAAAAAAGAAGCATATATCGGACAGTGCCCTGGATTTGGATATGAAGAAAGAAAACATACACAGGTTGATCCGGCAGAGAGCAGAAGTGATAACTTCAAACTGTTTGACCACGGAATCTGCGATGCAGACATTTGTGCAGAAGCAGGAAGATGTCTCCAGTGTGACTTACGTCTGGAGATTTCAAGACCAAGTCTTTGGGGCGATTTCGTAGAAAATAAGGAGGCTGAATAAGATGAGTGCATTGGAAAACGCAAAAAACGGAAGCAGTCAGGATGTCCTGAATAAAATCCAGGAAGCAAATCTTTCTGAGTATGGTTTATTTGCACAGCCACTGTTCGACCGCCTGATGGCAGCGAAAGAAGAAAGTGCAGAAGAGCAGAAAGAACTCGGTGTGGTTGCAGCATTGAATAATGCAGATACAGACCATGCATTGCTGGCAATATTAAAAGAACAGCCGGAGCAGGTAATGGAAGGAATTTCCATTGCTGCTTACGCACTGGAAACAGAGAAAAAATCTTTACAGATTCCGGAAACAGAAACAGAACTTCTGGAAAGCCTGAAAGAGACTGCAGAGAAATATGGTGTAGAACTGGTAAGCGGTATCGTCAATGTCCGCGCAGCGAAAGGAAGTGCAGTCCTTCATATCGTCACAGTGAAGAATCTTGCAGATTTATTTGACGGATGTTATGAAGATGGTGTATATGTATCTGTAAATGCTACAGCGCTTCAGAAAGTTGCAGCAGATAAAAAAATTGCAGAACTTATTGATCATGATGATGTAAAAGCGTTATACTTTGGATATGAGTATCATGCACCGGAAGCGGCAGAGATGACAGTCGGGGAGGCAGGAATCACAAATGGTGTTGTTCGTGTACTGACAAGCAAAGACTGTATCGTACAGGGATGTCAGAAAGAACTCCTTGCATCCAGAAAAACAAGCTGTGGAAAATGTGTATTCTGCCGTGAAGGACTCATTCAGTTAGAGCATATGCAGAAAGAGGTCACAGAGGGTAGAGGAAAAGCAGAATTTATCGATCTGACAAAAGAAATCGGTGAAGCAATGTGCTATTCGACACCGTGTTCTATGGGACAGGTATCAGCAAAGGCTGCATTAAGTGCAACCGAATTGTTCGCAAAAGAATATGAAGAACATATCAAGAAGAAAAACTGTCCTGCAGGTGCTTGTTCATCCTTCGTTAATATTTACATCGATCCATCACTTTGTAATGGTTGTGGAGAATGTATGGATGTATGTCCAAAAGATTGTATCGAAGGAAAAGCAAAATATATTCATATGATCGATGATTTCGATTGTACAAAATGTGGTAAATGTATGGAAGTCTGTGATGAGGATGCAATCGTACAGACAACCGGTAAGTTACCAAAACTTCCAAACAGATTAACAAAAGTTGGTAAATTTAAGAAGAGATAAAAGCGATGTTAAAGGGAAACACAGCAAGAGAAAAATGGCAATATTTTAAAGATTATTATTTAAAAACAACACTGGTAATCGCTGCTGCGATTATCTTTGGAATTTACATTCTATATACGACTGTATTTGCATACAAAAGTCCGGTCGTGACGGTTCTTGTGATATCTTCGGAAGAACCGGATTGTGACGGACTGGAACAGAAACTGGAAGAGGTTCTGGATGTAGATTATGTTGCAGTAGAATGGATGAGCCAGGATACTTCGAACTTGTCAAGTGTATTACCGACTCGTTTTGCTGCCGGGGATATTGACATATTCATCTCTCCGGAGGAGATTTATCAACAATATGCACAGGAAGATGTGATGGAGGATGTGGATGGAGTTTCCTTGCGAGATTCCGAAACCATGCAATCATATCTTTCGGATATCGATAATCTGGTTGTTGGAATTGTTAAGAATTCCAATGATGCAGAGGTGAAGAGTGAAACCTTCAATTACTTGATTCAACAATAAAAAATGAGGACAGATACGAGCTTTTATGCAAAGTATCTGTCCTCATTTTTTTATAGGAAAGTGCATGCCTGTAAATAAAAACCGCTCCGCATGGATGTGCTGCTGTACATCCTTTTAACAGTTAATATTGATTCGTGATTTCCCACAAACATACATTGTGCGGATAAATTGGCGAGGTGACGGTCAATGTGTCTTCTACTTTCATATATAGTGCTCGTTCTTCCGGTACGCAGGCAGAAGTCAGATAATCCATATCTTCCGGCAGTGGAGAAAGTGTCTCATAAAGGAAGGATTCTTCATCGAGATTTCCGTTTACCAATTCACCAAGCTGAATATCCAGATAACTTCCATGGAAACGGTCAAGCAGACATCGTTTGATGCGATAAGTACCGGATGGAATTCTATTCAAATGAAATGTCATCTGAAGCGGTGGCATATGTTTGTAGTGTTTATACATATTACGCAGGGAGTGTTCCTCTGCTTTGCTTAAAAAAGCAGAACTGGAAAATGGAACACAATGCCAGGCAATAATCTGATAGTTTTTTTCGTTTGTCTGTGTAATGCAATAGTTATCCCCCTGTTCGATCAAGCGATTGCCTAATTTACTGAGCAGACGGAAAGCATAATATGCAGGCGTGCGGATCTGAGTTCCGGTAATCAATCCAATCCCGTTTATATGATAAGATTCTGGATTTTCAACACTCGAGAGTGTGTCTGCCAGCATCCAGTAACCGGACAGTGGAATCTGCTCATGGATCGCGAGCAGATTGTGGCAGAGGAACGCTGCCTGATAGCAGGAATTATTGATGTAAGTTCCGGGAATCAAAGAGGAATTATACTCCGTAACGTAGAGAGGAATTTCGTACCCGAAAACTTGCTTGATCTTTCGATTCATCCAGGATATCTGAGTTGCAAAAATATTCTGTTCTAAAAGCCGTACCAGTTTTTGAGATTGATTCTGCAATAAATATTGAGCCGTAAACATGTGTAACGAAATAAAATCCGGAGCAATCCGGTGTTTGGTAAACAAATCCAGATAATCGAGAAAATCCGTAGACGGTAAACCGGTATTATGACCGGGACCGCCGAATTTGGCACAAGGGATATAAGTCTGAACCAGATTTTTGATTGTCTGATACCCTTGAATATAGGTGTCGAGCGGTTCGGCAGGAGGATTCCAGAGCTCAAAAATCCACTGGTTATACCACGAAGATTCATAGTGGCTCGTTACATATTTTAAGAATGCTTCTAAAAGAAGATGAAACTTCTTGTTGGTACTGTATCCGCGGAAAATCCATTGATCGGAGTTGTTCTGCAAATAGTTATAAGAGTTTTTACCAAGTTCGATGAAAGGAACTAAGTGCAGATGCTGTAACAGGTTCAATGCATTTTCAACAGAAGCAAAATAAAAGCTGTCTTGTTCTGCAAGTCTCGGAATCATAGCGTTACTGACCAATCCCTCGATGCGGACATATTTTACGGGGAGTTCCCGGACAGTTTGTGTAAGCTGTTCCTGAAAAGAGACGGACAGTAAATTCTTTGCAAATCCGATATTGATTAGGGAACACAAATTCTGTGAGAAAGAAGAAGGCGATGAACAGTCTACGGTAATGTTACGTTCTTCTTTTTGGGAATCGGTATTCAAGTATACATTACGTTCGTTCACCTGAGGAACTTCTTTGTCGGGAAAAGAAATTGCCTGAAAGTTTTTTCTATACTCTTTCGGAGAACAGTTATGGGCAGAGCGAAAATATTTATTAAAAGTAGCAACATTTGCAAAACCGTGATTCAGGGCAATATCTGTTACCGATTGATTCGAATAGCGTAAGTCATGTTCCGCATGCTGAATACGAAGGAGATTTACATATTCGCTGAATTTCATATGGAAACAGTCTTTAAATATTTTAGATAGATATTGTACAGATAAATGAAGATGTTCCGCCAGATTGGTGAGTGTGATCGGCTGATTATAATTTTGTCGGATGTAATCCTGAATTTCAATGGAACGTTCTTTTTGCTTTTCGTTCTTATATTCGATGGAAAGAGGCAGTTTTAGTGTGTATTCCCGGTCTAACAAATCCAAAAGTTCGAATAGAAGGCTATAGATGGAGAGGGCGTAAACCGGTACATCGGTGTTGTATCGCCAGGAAATATTGGCAATCAAACGACGAAGTGCCAGATAGCTTCGATTCGGTTCGAGGGTAGAATCGCAAAATAAAACGGAATCGGACCCAAGATATTTTTCAATAAAAGAGGAAAGAAGGCTCATATGAAGTACCTCATTCTCCTCGTTTGAACGTAGTGTGATAGATTGATTTGGATGTATGATCAAAATGTCGTGGCTCGTATAGGTACGCTCTTCCTGATAGTCCAATGCAATTTTGATACTGCCGGATAAAATACAAAAAATATCCAATGTATCGTGGCAAAATGTAAGTGGTGTTTCAATAGAATATTGGGTCAGTTGAGTAAGTGGAAAATCCTGTCTTGAATGCATATCAATCTCCTTTCCTTAGTTTTCGATGTAATCAATCAAGAACAATCGCACTTCCGATGGCTCGAGTAGTACAGAAAAATCAAGAATTCCATCTTCGGATACGGTTTTTGTATAAAGGTTTACGGCAGGTTGTGCCAATTGTTTAAAGGTTTGAAAATCTTGCGGTGAAAGATTTGTAATGGAACGACATTTTGCCCAGTAAGGCAACAAATTTCCATGAAACGCATTCAAAGTATAACTTTTAAACAAATAAGTTCCGGGAACGGCCTGCTCAATTTGTATATGTAACGGTTTGGCTTCCGTAGACTCAAACAACTGCTCCGGAGTATCCAGAAGCTTTTCGTTATGTTTGCTGTAAGCAGCCTGTTCATTGATATGAACATAATTAATAAAAAGCGCCTGAAAGCGATAATTGGAATCCGTAGTGATCAAGTAATCAGAAGTATGCCCGATAATTCGTGTCCCGAGTTCACGGAAAAAGGAATAAATATGATACGTTGGCTTTGGAAGTCCGATATAGTTAAAGAGTCCGTTGCCTCCAAAGAACAAATCGCCGGAATCCGAGTAATAGACACTTAAATCTGACATCGTAAAATACCCCATCCCTTTTACCAGGTTCAAATTCTCGCTTAAGAAAGAAGCAAGAAAGGAACTGGCGAATATCATATCATTCAGATAATTTCTGGACGTATAGCAGAAATTGAATTCTGTGATGAGAACCGGGATCGCAGGAAAGTAGTTCTCGATTAATTTCGCGACCTTTCGTATTTTGTCGTTCATATAATTGGCATCCAAAGCTAAATGTACCTGAGAATTTGTCGTCACACCTCCATAGGCCATAACTCCGATAAAGTCCATGTCAATCTGTTGATTTCTCGTAATACGCAATTTTTCTTCCAAGAATTTAAATGGAAGGAAGATATTAAAATCAGCTCCGCCAACGGAAGCATCCGGGAGCAGTTCTTTGATCAAAAAGCGTATTTGTTGGTAGTAGTCAATATATTGAAGAAACGTAAGAGTAGATATCCGCTCGTATTCTTCGATAAAATCATAATAGACCGAAAACTGCCAGGTGGAGACTTTGTCTGCTCCATATCGATTGCAGCAGGCACGAAGGAAGTCGGGCAGAATCTGGATGACTTTATTGTAGTAGGAATAGACTTCATCGTTCATGGTCAGAATATGTGTTTCATAAAATTGCAGGTGAACCTTTGCATGTTTATAACCAAGCTCGATAAAAGGAGTCAAATGTAGTCGGTTCATTTCATCCAATAACAGAAAAATATGTTCAAAACCATATCGTTTACTATGGTTGATCTCATGGATCGTTGTCAGATCAAGCAGTCGGCAGATTCGGCCGTATTGGAAATGAATTGCCTGTTGAATCTCTTTTAACTGCGCCTGCATGCGGTTGTCGTTGAACTGGTAGGCGGGTATGAAGAACGTTTTAAGACAGTTTGTACCGGAAAGCATAGAGGATTTAACCGCCATACTGTCCCTTTACCGACCCGGTCCTATGGATTCTATACCGAAGTATATACACAACCGTCATCATCCGCAGGACGTCACCTACGACACGCCGCTGTTAAAGCCGATACTTGACGTCACTTAACCAGAGCAACTGTGACTTCCGTGTTTGGATTCTTAAGGTAGTCGACCATTTCTGTCCAGTCTTTTAAATCCGGTTCCGGGCAGTCGAGGTGGAGACATTCACATACAACACCTGCAAGATTCTCTTCTTCCATTGCGAGAGGAGCTTCATACAGATATTCTACATCCAGGTTCTGCAGTACATGATTAGACGGTACATTACAGAATAATGCGATTTTG
>DAVZKO010000058.1:0-17140 GCA_052272205.1 Schaedlerella sp.
TGTACCGCACTTGCGGCTACTGTCGGAACCGGTAACATTGCCGGTGTTGCCGGTGCAATCGCCATCGGTGGTCCGGGAGCCGTCTTCTGGATGTGGATTTCTGCTATTCTCGGAATGTGCACCAAATTCGCAGAAGTTACACTCGCTGTTCATTTCCGTGAGACAAATGAAAATGGAGAGCTTGTAGGAGGTCCGATGTACTATATTAAAAATGGTCTCGGCAAGAACTGGCAGTGGCTCGCAGTCCTGTTCTCTGCGTTCGGTGTTCTGACTGTATTCGGAACCGGTAATGCGACACAGGTCAATACCATTACAACCGCCATCGACTCTGCACTGTTGAATTACAACGTTATTTCACAGGACACCGTTGCTCAGGCAAACCTTATTCAGGGAATTATCCTGACTGTTTTAGTCGGTCTGGTTCTTCTCGGCGGTGTGAAACGAATCGGAAAAGTAACCGAAAAACTGGTTCCGTTTATGGCACTGTTTTACATTATTCTTGCATTTGGTGTTATTTTCCTTAACATTGAACATGTACCTGCCGTATTTGCTTCTATCTTCGAAGGTGCATTCAGCCCACGCTCTGTAACAGGCGGACTGGTAGGAAGTGCATTTATGACATTGAAAAAAGGTGTCTCACGAGGAATCTTCTCCAACGAGGCTGGTCTTGGTACCGGTTCCATCGCACATGCCTGTGCCGATACTCAGAAACCGGTTAAACAGGGATTCTTCGGAATCTTCGAAGTATTTACAGATACGATTGTAATCTGTACACTGACTGCACTTGTAATCCTGTGCAGCGGCGTACCGATTGCTTACGGAGAAGCTGCAGGTGCGGAACTGACGATTCTTGGCTTTACATCCACATATGGAAACTGGGTATCCATTTTTACCGCTGTGGCAATGTGTTGTTTTGCATTTTCTACCATCATCGGCTGGGGATTGTATGGTGCACGCTGCATCGAATTTATCTTCTCCGCAAAGATTATCAAACCATTCATGGTTGTATACTCACTGGTTGCAATGATTGGTGCAACCGTCGATCTGGGACTCATATGGAATATTGCCGATACCTTCAATGGTCTGATGGCGATCCCGAACTTGATCGCACTGTTCTTGTTATCCGGAACAGTGTTCAAACTGGTAAAAGAATATACCGAATTCGACTAACATCCATTTTTAATGAAAAAGGGAGTATCACTCATCAACAAACCCTAATGAGTGATACTCCCTTTTATCATTTTATTCTTTCGCAGTGCTTTCACGATGGTTCCTACCAGAAAAATTGCCAATGCAATCATCCCTGCGATTTCCAGTGTCTGTGCAAAATAGAACGCACATTTTGTCTGATTTCCCGCCACCATGTAATAAACAATTCGATACATTCCGGCTCCCGGTACAGTCGGAAGAATTCCAGGAATAAGGAAAATGGTTACCGGTGCCCGAAATACTCTCGCAAAAATATGAGACAATATCGTAATCGCCAATGCCGAAAAGAAGGATGCGATCACCGCATCGGTTCCGACAATGTTCATGCAAAATAAATATACGATACCTCCCACAGCTCCAGTCACACCCGCAAGTGGAAGATATTTCTTCGGACATTCAATAATAATCGCGAAACTGACGATGGCAATAAACGAACCAATCGCCCCTCCAAGAAGCCCCATCATAGAACACCTCCTGCTCCCATAATTCCTGTCGCAGCCATTGCAAGTGCCACACCGAGTGCAACGGATACTGCACACAAAAATGCCTCTAAGATTCTTGCAGCACCCGACAGATAATCGCCCTGCAGTGTGTCACGAATTGCCGTTGTGATTGCCACCCCTGGAACCAATGGCATGATTCCACTGATAATCACAGTATCCATATTCATGAGCGGGAAACATTTCTTTAAAAAAATTGCCATCAACGCCAATCCAAACGAAGATAAAATATCCTGTATGAATCCTTGAATCTTCAATTGCTTTCCGATCGTCACAATCGCAGCAAGTACCGCACCGGATATCGCTGCACCCGCTACTTCCAGCCATCCACCCCCGAACAATGGTGCGAATCCGCCACAAACACAGATTGTCGCAATATTGTAAATAACTCTTCGATATTGCTTTCCGCCAATCTTCTGCAATTCCTCATATGCTTCTTCCAGAGATATCTTATCTTCGCAAAATCTCCTTGAGATATCATTCACCTTTGCAATTCGATTCAAATTATTACCTCTCGATTCTACACGTCGAATCACCGTAAGTGTCTTCATATCCGGATTATCCAATGTCGCCACAATTCCTGTCATCAATACAATGGTGTCTGCTTTTTCCGTATTGGCTTTCTTTAAAATGTGAAGAATCGTATCTTCTACACGATAAGCTTCTGCACCACTTTTCAGCATGATCTCTCCTGCAAGAATTGCTGTATTCATCAACAGTTTATAGTTCATAGCTGTCCCCTCGTTTTATATTTTACGGAGTGAATGTAACACACCCACTCCGTTTTTCCCGCTTCTTATTCGGTTTTGTCCTTCTCTACAGACGTTGCACAGTACATTACCCATGCAAGAAATGCAATTGCAAATATCATCCAACTGACAAAGATTCCGGTTCCCATGCCTTTGAATTTGTCATAGTAACCTTTCAGATAAATGATAATAATAATTGCCGGAATTCCATAACTTACATATCCACGAAGTGCACTTGGGAACTTCATACCTGTTCCGGTATTCACCTCTTTGATAAATGCATCCCAACCCCATCCGTTCTTTCTCGTACAGAACAGAACATAGCCGAGACTTCCAAGTGGAAGAAGGTTATTGGATACAATAAAATCTTCCAAATCCATAATTGTACTTCCCTCACCGAGAAGCTGTACGCCTGACCATACATTGAATCCAAGTACACAAGGAATGCTCAATACAATGATCAATGCCGCGCACACCAGTACACTCTTCTTTCTTCTCCATCCGAGAAGTTCCATATTGAACATAACCAGGTTCTCAAACACCGCAATGATCGTAGACAATGCTGCAAATGTAAGGAACAGGAAGAATAAGAATGACCAGATTCTTCCACCACTCATCTGTGCAAAGATATTAGGCAATGTGATAAAAATCAGGCTCGGACCTGCTCCCGGCTCAATTCCATAAGCAAAACATGCCGGAATAATGATAAAACCTGCCGTCAATGCAACAAATGTATCCAGAAGTGTAATATTTATCGCTTCTCCTGTCAGACTTCTTGATTGATCCAGATAACTTCCGAAAATCAACATCGCACCGATACCAATAGACAATGTGAAGAACGCCTGACTCAATGCTGCAAATACGACATTACCGATTCCGCTCTCCACCATCTTATGAAAATCCGGAATCAGATAAAAGCGAATTCCTTCTCCTGCACCTGACATGGTCACGGAACGAATCGCAAGTACAACCATGATTAGGATCAGCGCTGTCATCATCACCTTTGTAACACGCTCAATGCCATTTTTCATTCCAAGCATACATACTGCGAATCCAATTACACAAATCAAGATTGTCCAGAATAACATCGTCGGTACATTTGTCAGCATCTCTGAAAACTGTGCCGATACATCGTCCGCAGATGCTCCCACAAAACTTCCGCGGATTCCTTTGTAACAATAATACATCAACCATCCGCCAACCGTTGTATAGAACATCATCAACATATAGCATCCGATAATTCCAATGTATTTCAGTGGACTCCACTTTCCATTCTTCGGCTGCAATTCATCAAAACTAAGTGCAACACTCTTGCGGCTTCCTCGTCCTACCGCAAACTCACATACCAGTACCGGAATTCCCAAAATCAGCAAGAACAACAAATAAATCAAAATAAACGCTGCTCCGCCGTATGCCCCACAGATATATGGGAACTTCCAGACATTACCGATTCCGATGGCACATCCGGCTGATACCAGAATGAATCCCAATCGGGAACCAAATGACTCTCTCTTCATACCTACCTCCAAAAAACTCTCGTTGTACGTCACAGTGCACAGTGTCGGCACTTTTAACGTTCTATATATCAAGTTTTTTCACAATTCTTTGATATATAAACAAACACTGTATTAGTGTAACACAAAAGTGACAGTAATTTCAATGACATGTACTGTTTACTACTCACATTTACGATTCAAAAAAACGATCTGTAAATGCCGGCATATTTCTGTCATCTAAATCACTGCCACTTTATTTTAATCCTATCCGCACGAACACCTATTACGGATTCCTGCTCGTGCCAAATATTGTCTCTTTTAATTCAATTCCTGAAATAATTCTTTCAAAGTCGGATAAATCTGTTTGAATTTCTGATATCGTTCTTCATATTTTGCAACCAGATCTGCTTCCGGTTCTACTGTATCTACAACCTTCACCAGTTTCTCCGCTGCTTCTTCTACACTTGCAAATTCTCCACAACCTACCGCTGCAAGAATCGCTCCGCCATATCCAGGTCCTTCTTCGCTTTCAATGACATCCACCTTCAGATTCATCACATTTGCAACAATCTTTTTCCAAAGCGGACTTTTTGCTCCGCCACCACAGATCTTTGTACGCTCAATCTGAATTCCGAGACTTCTTGCCACTTCCAGAGAATCACGGAGTCCAAATGCAACACCTTCTAAAACTGCCTGTGTCATGTCTTCTCTTGTCGTATCCATTGTCATTCCGATAAATGTTGCTCTGGCTTTCGGGTCATTGTGCGGAGAACGCTCGCCCATCAAATATGGAAGATAGAATACGTTGTTCTCCCCAAGCTTACTGATCTGTTCCTGCTCTTTCGCATATTCCTTTGTTTTCAGGATTTCATCCATCCACCATTTATTACAAGAAGCTGCACTCAACATACATCCCATCAGATGATAATATCCGTCTGCATGATCAAATGAATGTAATGCATTATGCTCATCCACACCAAATTTCTTGCTGGAAATGAAGATTGTTCCGGATGTTCCAAGAGAAATATTACATCTTCC
Source organism: Schaedlerella sp. (assembly GCA_052272205.1). Lineage (GTDB taxonomy): Bacteria > Bacillota > Clostridia > Lachnospirales > Lachnospiraceae > Schaedlerella. Next base: position 4,993 of record DAVZKO010000058.1, read on the forward strand.
TTCTCCGACCGTTCCTGTACCAACTGCTGCTGCTGCATTGTCTCCTGCTCCGGCAATTACTTTCACACTCGCCGGAATTCCAAGCTCCTCTGCAATCTCCGATTTGACTGTTCCGACCACTTCATAACTTTCGTATAATGTTGGAAGCTGTTCTTCTTTTACATCACAGATTTCCAACATCTCTTTTGACCAGCATTTGTGCTCTACATCAAGTAACAACATACCGGATGCATCTGAATAATCTGTACAGTGAACACCGCTGAGTACATATGCTAGATAATCTTTCGGCAACATAATCTTATTAATCTTTGCGAAATTGTCCGGTTCCTGCTCTTTCATCCAAAGAATCTTTGGTGCTGTAAATCCTGCAAATGCAATATTTGCTGTATATTTTGAAAGCTTATCCTTTCCGATCACTTCGTTCAGATAATCTGTCTCTTTTGTTGTTCTTCCGTCATTCCAGAGGATCGCCGGGCGAATCACTTCGTCATGCTCATCCAATACAACCAATCCGTGCATCTGTCCGCCAAAACTGATTCCCGCAATCTGGCTCTTATCTGCATCTGCGATCAATTCCTTGATTCCTGCCAAGGACTGTTTTTTCCAGTCCTGCGGGTTCTGTTCTGACCAGCCCGGATGTGGAAAACTGATTGGATACTCTTTTGAAACAATATTGTGAATCTTTCCTTTTTCATCCATCAACAGTAATTTTACTGCCGATGTTCCGAGATCTACTCCTATATATAACATAATGCTAGAAATCCTTTCTTCAAAAAAGGCCCTGACGGACCTTTTTTTGTTATATGTTTATGTAAAACAGTTTATCTATTCTCTATGCCCATGGATTCTCTGTTGGGTAACGTACTCCTGCTGGCTGATTGTATCCGATCTCTTCTACCGGCACGCCGATGTATTTGAACACTTCGAATAATGCTTTTCCGTAGTTGCCGAATGCAACTGCTCCATGATGTGGGAAATTCTTCTCAATCAGTACATGGCGATAGAATCTTCCCATCTCAGGGATTGCAAATACACCGATTGCTCCGAATGAACGGCTTGCTACCGGAAGAACTTCTCCCTGTGCGATGTATGCACGAAGTTTGTTGTCGGATGTGCTCTGCAGACGATAGAATGTGATGTCTCCAGGTACGATATCTCCTTCCAGTGTTCCCTGTGTTACCTCTTCCGGCAATGCTCTTGCCATGATGAGCTGATATCTCATTTCACAGAATGATAATTTGCTTGATGCTGTATTACCACAGTGGAATCCCATAAATGTATCTTTGTGTGTGTATGGGAATTTGCCCTCGATATCTTCTTTGTACATATCAGCAGGTACGTTGTTGTTGATATCAAGCAATGTTACTGTATCCTGGCTTACAACGGTTCCGATGAACTCACTCAATGCTCCGTAAATATCAACCTCACAAGATACCGGAATTCCCTGAGCTGTCAGACGGCTGTTTACATAACATGGCACAAAACCAAACTGTGTCTGGAATGCAGGCCAGCATTTTCCTGCGATTGCAACATATTTGCGATATCCTCTGTGCTCTTCGATCCAGTCTTTTAATGTCAGTTCATACTGAGCAAGTTTTGGAAGAACTTCCGGTTTCTTATTACCTTCTCCGAGTTCTGCTTCCATCTCTTTTACAATTGCAGGGATTCTCTCATCTCCTTCATGTTTGTTGAATGCCTCAAACAAATCCAACTCTGAGTTTTCTTCAATCTCAACTCCAAGGTTGTATAACTGCTGGATTGGTGCATTACATGCAAGGAAGTTCAGCGGACGTGGTCCAAAGCTGATGATCTTCAGATCATTTAAGCTGATAATTGCACGTGCGATCGGACGGAATTCAGCAATCATGTCCGCACATTCTTCTGCTGTTCCGATTGGATATTCCGGAATGTACGCTTTGATATTTCTCAGTTTCAGGTTGTAGCTTGCATTGAGCATACCACAGTAAGCATCTCCTCTTCCCTGAATCAAATTGTCGCCTGTCTCCTCTGCTGCTGCAACGAACATCTTCGGTCCTTCAAAATGTTTTGCAAGTAATGTCTCTGCAATCTCCGGTCCAAAGTTTCCAAGATATACAACCAATGCATTACATCCATGTGCTTTGATATCTTCCAAAGCCTGTACCATGTGAATCTCACTCTCTACGATACAGATTGGACATTCATAAATGTCTGCTTCTCCGTATTTTGCTTTGTATGCATCCATAAGTGCTTCTCTTCTGTTTACAGACAGACTCTCTGGGAAACAATCTCTACTTACTGCTACAACTCCGATTTTCAATTCTGGCATATTACTCATCTTTTATACCAACCTTTCTTTTTGTTTTATATCTGTTACATTTTCTCATTATTTTCGTTTCTGGTTTCATTCGTCATACAAATAACCGGCGGTTTTCCACACACTCCGTGAATCTCAAACAAGTTATTCACTTACAATGTGATATTTTCACCCTGTAATCCACAAAATGCACCTTCGATTCCTGCTTCTTCATGTGCGATCAGCCATTTATTCTTTGCAGTGATCAGCTTATCTTCTCCATTTTCTCCGATAGGGAATGTAAGATCTGTATTCGTTCCTGCCGGAAGAATTACAACGCAGCGGAATCCGCCTTCTACTGCCGTACATGGTGCATAATGTAAGGTTGTCGCATACACTTCAATCGCTGTTCCCGCCGGAACATAGAATGCTTCTACGAGAGAAGTATCATATGTAAAGTCGTCCTTTACATCCTGTTGTGCTCCAAGTAATAAAATCATATCTGTCACTGCGATATTAATCTCTGATGAACGATGATACTCCAATGCATTTAACTTATTATTATCACCATTGCAATATCCAATTTGAATCGGCAATCCACCATAGGCACGATTCTGGAATGCTTCTGCTTCCGGAAGTGCTTCCATCTCTTCTACGGATGGCACATAAATGACATCTTTCGGAAGTGGTGTATGCTCCATCTCTTTTAAGATCCGGTCGATGGTATACCCTTCCAGAACGCGTCCGTACTTTTTGAATGAAGCATCTGTAACTTTCTGAATCTCCATAATTTCTGGTCCCTCCTGATTTGAATTTGTCCTAACCTTCTGTATCTCCAATATATCAAGATTTGACGGAAGCTTCGACCAAATACTTATCCAATGTATGGCACTTTTTTGTCTTTTTTAGGTTTTGTGGCTATACGGTTCTGTGTCGCAACCAGCCCCCCAAAAAAGAGAAAACGCTTAGTAGGCGGATGCCTGGCCCTTGCGATATTCACTCGGCAGCACTCCATATTTCTTCCGAAATGCCTTCGCCAGTGCCTTACTGTTCGGGAACCCGTTATTCAGTGCAATCTCACTGATGGTGTGCTCTGTATTTGCAAGCTCTTGATAGGCATACTGAACCCGAATACTTTGTAGATAGCTTTTATAATTGATTCCGGCATATTTCTGGAACATTCTCGATAGATAGGTCGGCGAATATCCAAAGATTTCGGCCAGTGTCTCTAATGAAAGTTCTTCTGTATAGTGATCTTTTATATAAGCAGTGATGGTCGACAATCGTGTCAGTTTCTTGTTTCGCTTTAACATATCCTGGTCAACATCCAGCTCACGATATTTTGTAACCAACAAGTAGAGCAGCATATAATAATAACTTTTCACTTTCATCTCATAGCCACTTTGTTTGCTTGCATATGACTCATACATTTTCCGTATCAGCTCCATGACTTTCTCATCCTGTACCGTGGAATCATGGGTAAATCGAATATACTGCTCTCCGGTAAAATAATCTTCAAAAGTTTTCAACGGCATCTGCAATACAATCGTCTGATTCTGCACCGGTGCATCAATGGAATGTAATTCATTGGAGTTTACAACCATAAATTCACCTGCTGTAAGCGGATATTTTTCTTCATTAATATAAAAAGTCAGTCCGCCTTCATATACTGCAAATATCTCGATGGAACGGTGCCAATGTTTATCTCGAAAATAGTTTCCCTGACTTCCTTCAAATAAGAACATCTTAAATGGCAAGTCTTCATTTGGTACAATTAGTTCATGACTATACTTTGATGTATTATTCATATCTGTCTACCTTCTTTCACAAGATATGTTATAATTGCCTGCATAATATTCCCCACATAGCAAAGATATATTACGTCTTTATAATTTTCCTCTCATGAGTACTCACTAGATAAGTTTTGTTCATTATAAAATACAAAATCACAATTGACAATTCTTTTCTATTTTCATTTTCTCTGCCGCCACACTACTTATGGAAATTATGATATATGGACTTCTTGCGAATTGAAGTGAGGCTTAGAAGTAGTTAGAGAGCTGATATTTGCGTTAAAGAAATTGAATGAGCATGTTTGAGGCCCAGGGGACCGAGTTCGAATTCAATTTCTTTGTTTTTAGCAAATATCAGCTCTCTTATCTACTTCTTACCGAACGGAACCTGAGCAAGAAGTCCATATATCATAATTTCCGTAAGGACTGTGTAAGTCACTTAATACGCCGCCTTATATATCTCCAGCACCTGCTCCTGTGACAACTCCACATAATTATTTCTCAGCAATCTCTGCTGTGTCTGAATCACATCTTTTGCAAATACCGGCAAATCGCTTTCCTTTACACCAAACTCACGAAGCGGTTCTTTTTTCAGGATTTCATCCATAAGTTTGTACAATTCCGGCAGTGCATCTTTCTCTTTCACTTCAAGCACTTTTGCGATCAGTGCTTCCAATTCATTAATTTTTCCGATTGGTTTGATTTCTTTGTATTTTGTTATGACATCTTTAAACATCAGTTGGTTGGACTGTCCGTGTGGGATATGATATACCGAACCCAAGGGATATGCGCAGGCATGTACTGCCGCACATCCTGCATAACCAAAACCGAGTCCTGCCCAGTTGGATGCTTTCAGATAGTCTGCCGCATACATTTTCCACGCATCTTTTCCACCTCCCTGCACTGTTTTTTTCCAACATCCGATAATCGTCTTTAAAGCCTCTTTTGAAAAAATGCGGGAAATACTGCATGAATTCGGACTTAAAAACGACTCAACACTATGAACCATTGCATCAATCGATGAAGTTGCAAATATTTCATACGGAAGAGAATCCAGCATATTGGTAATCATCACCGCTTTATCGGCCAACATAGCATCCGAAGCAAGTCCCATTTTCACGCCCTTGCTCACGCGATTGACAACCGATATATTCGTAACTTCACTTCCTGTTCCGCAAGTAGTCGGGATGATTACAAGCGGATGTGTCTGCTTTAATTCACTGACATGGTCATACAGATCATCTACTTTATCTTCCGGTCCGGCCACTGCCACAATTTTAGCTATATCAATAACCGTTCCGCCGCCAATCGCAATAATGCGTTTAAACTCTTTTGTCCTAAGTTCATCCAGAATCGCATCCACCATTCCATCGGTAGGTTCTCCGGTTCCGTATTTCTCGCGGAAGAGGGTCTGTACTCCCAGTGATAACGGAGCGACATATTTATCGTAGGTATGTTCTCCGCAAAGTACCAGATCTTCTTCTCCTAGTTCTGCCTGTGAAGCATACGCTTCGAATGTATCATATTCTTCAATTTCTGTTTTGATTGAAAATCCTTTCATCAGCACCTACGCCTCCATTGCCTCTTTTAATGCTTCTTCAAATATCTCGAGACCTTTCTCCATCTGTTCGTCTGTCATTGTAAGCGGAGCAAGGAAACGAATCGTATTGCTTGCAGTTCCGCAACTTTCCAGAAGTAATCCTTTCTGGATTGCATTCTGTACAAGTTTTGCTGCGATTTCTGTTGCAGGCTCTTTTGTTTCTTTATCTTTTACAAGCTCGATGCCTATCATTGCTCCAAGTCCTCTCACATCTCCAATCACCGGATACTTTGCCTGCAATTCCTGATAACGTTTTGTTACAACATCTCCGATATGTCTTGCTTTTCCTGCGTAATCATCTCTCTTCATAATGTCCATAACAGCCAATGCTGATGCACATGCAACCGGATTGCCACAGAATGTTCCTCCGATTGTTCCTGCCGGTGCTGCATCCATCACTTCTGCTCTTCCTGTAATTGCAGAAATCGGAAGTCCGGCGCCAAGAGATTTTGCTGTTGTCATAGTGTATTTCTCCTTTTAATAAATACAAAATTTCTTCTGCCAGATTTCCAATAAACAACAAAGACGCCGGATATTATAAATATCCGACGCCTTTGTCTGCATAACTAATTATTATCTTATATTTGTGTAATCCAGAAAAAAGCACATACAACTTGCTTTTTCCGTCCCTTCATTTCTATATATATGCGGCTGATCTGTCTCAAATTTGTACACCTGGTCTCTTTGAATCTCCTGCACATGATTGTGACTCTCTATTGTCAATACACCTTCTGTCACTGCAAGATATTCTCTTGTCTTCTCACCGTGACTTCCACTGGTATACACGCCCCCCGGTTCTACATCAATCCGATAGATTTCCACTGATTGTGAATCTTCATACGGAAAACAAGTCCACACTTTATATTGACCTTCAAGTTCTTTTGTCGGAATCATCTTTTCCGGAGATACCAGGCAGAAATCTGTTCTTGGCGGGTCGATCAACCGTTGGAATTCGATTCGCAGTCCGCTTGTAATCTTACCCAGTACTCCAAGAGATGGATTGGCTGTCCCCTTTTCAATCTGTGCCAGCATGCTTTTACTCACTCCAGTCTGTTCAGAGACCTGATCGAGACTCATCCCTTTCGACTGACGGATTCTTTTTAAATTTTTCGATACATTATATGATAAATAATCCATACGCATTTCTTCCTATTTGTTTTTCTTAATTATACTATAAACAAGAAGCTTCGTACATTTTTTTACAATGCTTTCCAATAAAGCATCTCGATATCACATTGTCTTGATGACCGTGGATTTACTGCTATATTACCACTCTTCATCGCGTCCACTGCCATCGCCTCTATCTTGCTTTCGATTTCTTCACGGCTTACTTCTCCATTTTTACTTGCCTGATTGATCGCAATTGTCAGATTTTCCGGAATTCCAATATCAGCGCACAACTCTCGAATTGCATCTACCAGCATCATCGGTTCAAAGTCTTCTTCATATGCCGGTATCGGACTGATATCATTATAAATGGTCAAATATCTCCCATGATCCGCAAGTGCATTATATTCTGCGATCACCGGAAGCAAGACTGCATTTGCAACTCCATGCGGTACATCAAAAAATGCACTGACAGGGTGACTCATCGCATGTACATTTCCCAATCTTGCAAATGAAAATGCAATTCCGGCAAACAAAGATCCAACAAGCATTGCTTCTGCTGCCTCAATATCCCCGCGATTTGCAACAAAACGTCTGATATGCTTGCCGATCAGACTCATTGCTTTCTCTGCCATCGCATCAGAGAACGGAGATGCTGCAGTCGAGATATAAGCTTCTTCTGCATGAATGAATGCATCAATTCCGCAAGCTGCCGCTACACTCGCCGGTGCTGTTGTAAGAAGTTCTGCATCCAAAATTGCATAAGCCGGAAGAATCTCATAACTGAATACGGTAAGCTTATAATCTCTGCTGTGATCCGTAATTACAGAAAATGCGGTCACCTCAGAACCTGTTCCTGCTGTCGTTGGAATTGCGATCAACGGAATGATCGGCCCCGGAACTTTATGTGCTCCTTCATATTCTGTAATACTTCCACCATATTTTGCAGTGACACCAACCGCTTTTGCTACATCCATCGGAGAGCCTCCACCAAATGCAACAATAAAATCAGCCCCTGCTGCTTGAAACGCTTCTGTTGCCTTATCTACCGTCTCAACCGATGGATTGCCCTCAATCTCTGTAAATGTATCGACTTCCATCCCTGCTGCCTTTAACGAATCTGCTGCTTTCTCCACCAACCCCATCTTGGCCAGATGCGGACCGGACATCAGAAATGCATGGGAGCCGCCCAGCTTCTTAGCAACCTCAGGAAGTTTTGCAAGACTTCCTTTTCCTACTGTAATATTCTGTGGAACTGAAAAACTAAATTCGTTCATAGTGTCCTTCCAACCTTTCTTCTATATTAATCGTAGTTTACCGTCAGTTACAATCCACTCACAGTAAACTGCGATTTCATTTTTATCAGACAGTACCTCCGATCAGGTCACTTTTCTGCATCAGTACACGGTCAATTGCTGCATCAATTACTTTATCAAGCTCTTCTTCGTCAGCCTCAGGCATCAGAGTTGCTGCATCCTCATCAGAAATGAGTTCCACAAGAGTACCAAATGACTCTTTGTATTTCACTTTACATACAGCATAGAATACAACTCCAAGTGCTGACCATCCGAGTACCATCAGCCATTCCTGGAGAATCAGGTTGCCTCCACTTCCCGGAATACAGTACATCGCAACCATAAATCCTGACATGATCACTGCCATTGTTCCGAAGAATTTATAACAAGGAACTTTGTATGGTCTTGGCATATCCGGTTCTTTCTTTCTCAATATCATAAAGGAAATCGCAACCATACAGTAAGCAAGACAGCAACCAAAGTTACCGGCATCACTAATCCAAACCAACATCTTTCTTCCTGCAAATGGTGCCATCATCGTTAAAATTCCGATAAGAATCAATGCATTAATCGGTGTTTTATGTTTTGGATGCAATTTTGCAAAGAATTTTGGAATCATGTAAGACTCTGCCATAGAGTACATTGCACGAGAACCTCCAAGTAAAAAGGAGTTCCATGAAGTAACAATTCCGCACATACCACCTACAATGATAACCTTCGCCATAATTTTCGTGTGAAAAGCTGCTGCCATCGCATCTGCCGTAACAAGTCCGGTTGCCTCCTGCGATGCAATGATGTCTCCGGGATTCATAACAAGACCGACTGCAACGATAACTAACGCATAAAATACAACTGCAAGCACAACAGATAAAATTAGAATCTTTCCGATTTTTTTCGGAGGAACATTGATTTCCTCTGCCGCCTGTGGAATAACATCAAATCCAATAAAATAGAATGGTGACAATGCAGCGACTCCGATGATTGCTTTCAGGTTGACACCCGCGGAAGCTCCTGCAAACATCTGTCCGTTCAAGTTATCAACGGTACCATTGATCACAGATGCAACGATCAATAAGATTCCTGCTCCTCCGATAATACAAGTTAAAATCGTCTGAAGAATTGCGGCTGTCTTCGCACCAATGATATTGATCATCATAATTAAAAATGCAATGACGATTGCTGTAATAAGCCAAGATGCATAGATGTCGAATCCGGCTACTGTATATAGATATCCTTTTAAAAATCCAGGCCACAAATATGTAATAATCGTTGGAAATGCACATGCTTCAAAACATGCCACACTTACATATCCAAGTACGATCATCCAGGTACAGATAAAGGAACCGGTTGCTCCCATCGCGCGATAACTAAATACATGTTCTCCACCACACTGTGGCATTGCTGCTGTCAGTTCCGCATAGGTCATACCTACGAAGAAAATCATAATACCACCGATCACAAATCCAAGTGCAGCTCCGATAACACCGCCTTTTTCAATCCAACCTCCGGTTGAAACAACCCAGCCCCATCCGATCATAGCTCCAAATGCAATTACAAGGATGTCCCAGGCATTCAGTACTTTGTTAAATTCCGATTTTTTCTGTTCCATATCCTGTTACCTCCTATTCCTGAAATACTTTCTTCGCTACATCTTCAATCAGTTCTGCTGTGCCATCCACACCAAGAAGACTGCTGTCAATCAACATGTCACGATTGTGACGATCGCCTCGATTGCTTCCTGTCAGTGCCAGATGTCTCTTATGATAACGCTTATCTTTTTCAACAATGAAAAGTTTTGCATCGTCTTCCGAAAGATTATGACTTTCCATCACATTTTTAATTCGAACTTCCTCCGGCGAATAAATAAAAATACGTAAAATGGGTTTTTGTTCTTTTAAAATATAATCTGCAGATCGTCCGATGATCACACAGGATTCTCGGTCTGCTAACTTGCGAATAATGGTTTTCTGAACATGAATTGCACGGTCTGTCAAATCTGCATATTTCGAAAATGATCCTCGAACATCACCTTCGGCACCTTTACCTGCAATCGTAACTCCTTCCTCTACTTTCTCCATGATGTCTTTTGGAATTCCGACTTCTTTGATAATTTCATCTACCGTTTCACGGTCATAAAATTTGATTCCCAGATCTTCGGCAACCTTTTTTCCTATTTGATTTCCCTTTGCGCCATATTCGCATCCTATCGTGATAACAAGATGTGCCATATTGTTCTTCCTTTCTATCATTTTCTAAAGTATCCGCTGAAAAAGATCCTCTGGATCTTTTTGTCGTATGCCTGACAATGAAAAAAGCAAGGAGGTGCGAAACCGATTCGCGACGTCCTTGCCTTTTTATATGTAATATTTTTAGCTGTATTAAATAAATCCAATACTTTTTCTTTATAAAAGTGATTTTACTGTCTCATCCAGAATTTCAAATGCTTTATCACACTCTTCTTCACTGACGATCAGTGGCGGTACCATACGAATGATATGTGCTCCAATCGCTGTAATCAACATCTTGCGATCCAGACATCCATGTTTCACATCTACGCCTGAGATTGTGTCATCGAATTCTACACCGACCAGCAATCCCTGATGTCTTACCTCTTTTACATGTGGCAGTTTCTCTAATTTTGCTGCAAAATAATCTCCGACTTTCTTAGCATTTCCCGCAAGGTCTCTGTCCAGAAGTTCATCTACCTCAGCCAATGCTGCTGCACAACTGATTGGATGTCCGCCAAATGTTGTTCCATGAGAACCCGGTGTAAATGCTTTTGCAACTTCATCTGTTGCACAAATTGCACCAATCGGCATTCCGCCTCCAAGTCCTTTTGCCATAGATACGATATCCGGTTTTACACCATAGTTCATATAAGACATTACTGCACCGGTTCTGCACCATCCTGTCTGAACCTCATCTAATAATAAGAGCATTCCTTTTTCATCACAGAATTCACGAAGACCTTTCATGAATTCTTCTGTTGCAGGATGTACACCACCTTCGCCCTGTACCGGCTCAATCATAATTGCGATTGTATTTTCTGTACAAGCATCTTTGAATGCTTTCAAATCATTGTATGGTGCATAAGAGAATCCATATGTCATCGGTCCAAAACCAACCTGACATCCATTTCCAGGCTGACCTGTTGCTGACATTGCACCAAATGTTCTTCCGTGGAATCCTTCTTTTGCTGTTACAATATGATATCTGTTTGGTCCGTAATTTTCAATACCATATTTACGAGCCATCTTGATCATTGCTTCATTCGCTTCTGTACCGGAATTCTGATAGAAGATCTTGTCCATTCCAAGGGTCTTACAAACCTTTTCTGCCAGCAGCGCCTGTGGGATCGTATATGGATAGTTGAATGTATGCATGATGTCATCGACCTGATCTTTCACTGCTGCAACTACTTTTGGGTTTCTGCTTCCTGCATTGTTGACAGCAATTCCTGCATAAAAATCAAGATAAGGTGTGCCATTTTCATCATAAAGATACATGCCTTCTGCTGTCTCTGCAAGAAAATCGAAACGCTCATAGGTTTCAATCATGTATTTGTTTACTTTATCTTTGATGTCCTGTACTGTTAATCCTGTGTCTTTTAATTTCATAGTAGAATCCCTCCTTAATTCTCTCCTGCATGTTTGCGCCCTTCTATAACAGGAAATGAAAAAAGAGCAAAGCGCTTACTTTTGTAAGCTCCTTTGCTCTTTGCTTTTGTCTATTATTTTGTACAGCTATACAATAGCACGGACATTATATTCTGTCAATAGTTATTTTAAAATTCTTTTTCACACTATTTTAATTGCTATTTTTATAATAATTCAGTGTTTTTCGCGTACAAAAACATATTTTATTGTAATTTTGTTTTATAAATCATTATATTTCGTTCATTATATTAAACATTTTGTTCTTTCAGATTTTTTGTGCATATCCATTATATTACACTCCGCAGTGCTCTTTTTAATATATAAAAAAATGCTTTAAATGTTATTCTCAACATTTAAAGCATCCTCTTAAGAGGCACAGATCGGATTTGAACCGATGAATCAGGGTGTTGCAGACCCACGCC
>DAVZKO010000059.1:0-17116 GCA_052272205.1 Schaedlerella sp.
GGACTTCAATTTCTCGATGTGTTTGAGTATATTTCAACACATTTTGAGTGGCAGATAAAAGCAGGGATGTACATTTTGTGCTTTTGTGATAATCGCACCTTTTTCGGTAAGTAGTTATTCTGCAATTTCCATATTGTCGGAGGTTATGTATTGGTTTAAACCTTCTGCCTCTTTGTGAGGATTGCTGCATGCACAAAGAATAAAGGTGCAAATTAAGACAAGAAAGAACGAAAAAAGTCTTCTCTTCATGTAAAGGGCTCCTCTGTCAAAATCAAAATAAAAGGGATAAGGTGGTTGTGAATTTGACTAAATTATACTATATCTAGAATATCATTTTGGGAAAATATCGTCAATAAAATCGCTGAGAACCGCGGAAAAGATTGAAGAAAGGGGATAGCAATGATATACTGGAATTATTATATTTGAGCGTTTGATATGTTTGCAGGAAAGGATATACAAAGAGATGGCAGGAAACATTTTCTTGGCAGAAAAACTGCCAATACAATTTGAAGAATATTTACAATATAATGAAGGCAGCAGAGGAAATCTGGGAGAGGAACTTCCGGTTGTTGTATATCGTTTATTGGAATATTCGATTAAGGAAGAATTAATTCAACAGTTTGGAAAAGAGGTACAGATTGACATATTCCGAAAATCAGGACGCAGAGCGGGAGAATATTTTGCAAAACAGATGCTGAATATAGATCAGCCATTGGATCAGTTCGTTGGAGAATTACAGGCGAAGATGCAGGAATTGAAGATTGGTGTACTCAGAATAGAAGATGTAGATGAAGAGAGCGGGAAGATTATTCTGACGGTAGCCGAGGATGCAGACTGCTCCGGTTTGCCGGTGTTGGGAGAGACCGTATGTAACTACGATGAAGGATTCATTTCCGGAATCTTATCTCTGTATTCAGGCAAACCATATACAGCGGTTGAAGTGGATTGTTGGGCAACAGGAGATCGAGTATGTCGTTTCCGAGCAGAAGTAAAAGATGATGAAAAATAGAGGTTCGGCGTATGGAAGATAGAAATAGTGAGTTACTGTTTGAATATCTGAGAAGCATTTTGTATGATTCGAAGATCAAGACGCTGGATGTGAAAGAACTGGACGAGCCATTTCAAAAACTTGGTCTGGGACTGCAATATCTGGAACGGGCAGTGACGGAGATGAAAGGGTATTCCGCAGCATTGTCAAAAGGCAATCTTTCGGTTGAAGTTCCTGCCAGAGATAATTTGTTGTGTGAGAACCTGAAGAATATTCATGCGAATCTGAACCATTTGACGTGGCAGGCAAAGCAGGTTGCCAAGGGAGATTATTCACAGACTGTATCTTATCTGGGAGAGTTTTCGGAAGCATTTAATACGATGACAAAGCAGTTGGAAGAGCGAGAACATCGGCTGAAACAGGAAGCTGCAAAAGAAAAAGCATATGCGGAGATGTTGGACAGATATAATCAGCAGTTGGAAGTAGAAGCCAATCAAGATGCATTGACACAGATTGGTAATCGCCATTTCTTTGAAAAGCGGATGGAAGAGTTACTCAAACAGGATGAAAATATGATTATCTGTTATTGTGATTTGGATCATTTGAAGTATGTGAATGATAAGTATGGACATACGGAAGGAGACTGGTATATCCGGTGTTTTGTAGAGACAGTGAAGAATCACATCAGGAGCAGAGATGTCTTTGCCCGTATCGGCGGGGATGAATTCTGTATCGTATTGAGAAAATGTCCGATTATGACAGCGGTGAAGAAGATACAACAGATACAGAATATTCTCAGCAGTGACACAACGAAGGAGTATTCGAAGAATTTTAGCTGCGGGATTATCGAAGTGCCTGAGGAACGAGACAAGATTCAGGTTATGGAGATGCTGAAACAGGCAGATGCAATGATGTATGAGCAGAAGAAAGAGCATAAGAAGATGTATCGGATGGATTTGTAAATTTTAAGACGTGAAATTACAGGCTTACAGAGGTGAAGAAAGATGGATTCCATCGTGCCGATGGTGCAGACGGGGATCGGTTCGGCGTTAGTGAACGAACAGCATGTTTTGAGTAGAGAAAATTCGGTGGAAATGTTTCCGCTGGAATTTTTGGAAGCAGTTCCGGTAGAGTTGTTCTGGTTAGAAGAGCGGCAAAATGAGTCAATTGCGGATTTTGTGGGAAGGATGATACGATGATTCTTCGCAAGTGAAGAAATTCTTATTTGGAAAATTGTATATATCATGAAAAAAGACCACGGCAAAAGGTACTGTGGTCTTTTCTGATAAGAATGATATCTGTATTTTGTTAAAATAAAGATTGAATTGGATAGGATGTTCGATTTTACTTACATTTCAGTGAAACGTCTCCTGAATCAGTTTGAATCGTTAAGTTGCCAACCGGTTTTTCTGTTTCTTTCAAGTAAGTCTGAGCAGAATCATTCTCATTTTTCTTAAAGTATCCGTCCAGTTTATCAGATGTATCGATGTCACCGATATTAGTATTTACCTGAATTGCAAGTTTGGTAAGATTGTCGGTTGGACCTTCTATATCAACTTCGCCCATATCACTTGTAATCGAGGTATCTCCGCTGAATGTAACATTGGTACATTCAAAATCTCCGGAGTTAGAAGTAAGGGTACATGTATCTAAATTCGATTTCTTTATTGTGAAATCACCCATATCGGAATTCAAAGTTACATTGTTTAAGTCGCAGGATTTCAGTTCAATATCTCCGCTTGCAGTTCGAATTGAACCGGAGTCTGCATTTACAGAGGTAATTTGAATCTCGCTCATATCGCAGTTTAAATTCAGCTTTTTCAGATCCGTATCTTCCGGAACATAGAGTGTGATACTGTTTTCTGAATCAGGAGTATCTTTATCATGAAACAAATCTGCAAGGAAACCAATGTCAACGTGAACAAAAGATCCTGTTGAAGAATCGGTTTCTTTCAATGTCAAAGTGTCATTTTCTACGGTATAAGTAAGCGCAGAGTTTTGTTTGTCTGTGTTTACATTATAACTGATATAAAAATGCTCGTCTCCGGAAGGGACTACTTTTAGATCCAGAATATTTAAATCAATATCCAGATTACGGTAATCATCAATCTGTGTTTTCACTAAAACGGCAGACGAATTCTCGTCCTTCATTGCGGAAGTGCTGAGTCGGTTCAAATCTGCAGCACGAACATAATCTTTTCCGCCTGCCAAAGCACCTGCACCATAAAGAACAACTCCGGCAGCGATACATCCAACACCCGTAACCAGGCAGGTTTTTAATGCTTTTTTCATACTCGTTTACCTCGCTTTCTACTGGAAATCCAGTGTGCCAGTTTTACAAATAAAAGGCCGCACCATTTGCAAAGGTAGACGGCAAATATTGTTAATAAGATACCGAGTCCGATGAAAATCAAGCCACTTCCGCTGATCATTCCAAATCCGGAAATGGATGTCGGAATTGCGAGAAGTCCTCGAATAAACAATTTTCCGCCAACAAGAGCGAAGGAAAATGCAAAAATAAAAATGCATAAAAGTACGACTGCGATACAGATTAGTACGCTAAGTAAAACAGCAACCAATGCGATCATAAGTGGTGCTCCGACAGGCAGAGCCAAAATTGTAAGGCAGGCAATCCAGAAAACATTCCATTTGGATGTGTGCGTTTCAGAGATTCCGTCCTTATTATCAATGCCTCCTGCGTCCATCTTCTTATCTAAGAGATTGGCAAGCAGTTCGCGGGCAGCTTCTTTTGGCGTACCCAGTTCTTCGATTAATTTCTGTGCTCCGGCTTCGTCCGTTTCCTGAAAGTATTCTTCAAAATAATCCATGACATCGTCATAATCTTTTTTCGGAAGCTTTCGCAAATATTTGTGTAACTGGTTTAAATATTCTTCTTTACTCAACTTCGAATCCTCCCTTCTATAATTCCGTCGATGGTGTCTCGGTAAGACAGCCATTCTTTGTTAAGATATTGTACTTGTTCTTTTCCACTTTCCGTGATGGAATAGTATTTGCGCTTACGCCCCTGGTACTCCTGAGAATATGTTGTGACGAATCCGGCTTTCTCTAATTTCTTTAAAATTGGATATAGTGTAGATTCTTTGATATCGGCTGCAAGTTTGATTGTCTGACTGATTTCGTATCCGTAGGAGTCCTGCGTTTCCACAATGGTTAATATCAGATATTCGATGAGCAGAGCTGATACAGGAAAGTACATAAAAATCACTCCTTTCAATATGTAAAATATTTATATATATAAATTTTATACATAATATAGCATCGAGACTGGTATGTGTCAATAGATATATAAAAATTTTATATATTAATGGGGATTGAAGTTGCTGTTCACAGGAAACCTGTAAACAGTAATGGCTTGAATATTTCAGGTATTTGTACGATAATATAGTGCGGAGTAAATATGAATTGGGAGAGTGGAGGATTCGATATAATTTATAATGAAAGATAAACATGCTGCCAATTTGTAGAAATATATAAGAAACGGGGGAGAACAGTGAAGAAAAATAAATATGAGATAGATATGTGTAATGGTTCTATCATGGATAAGTTGATTTCGTTTTCAATTCCATTGATGCTTTCCGGTATTTTGCAGTTGATGTTCAATGCGGTAGATATTGTTGTGGTTGGACGATTCAGCGGAAGTCAGGCGTTGGCTGCGGTCGGTTCAACGACGGCATTGATCAATATATTTACCAATTTGTTTATTGGCATTTCTCTTGGGGCAAATGTACTGGCGGCAAGATTTTACGCTTCCGGAAGGGAAAAAGAAATGTCGGAAACGGTACATACAGCGATCACACTGGCACTGATTAGTGGAATGATAATGGCAGTTGTAGGACTCTTATTGGCAAGATGGGCGCTGCAGTTGATGGGAACACCATCGGATGTAATTGGGCTGTCCACTCTTTATATGAGAATTTATTTTTGCGGAATGCCATTTTTTATGTTGTATAACTATGGCGCAGCTATTTTAAGAGCTGTCGGGGATACAAAACGTCCGCTTATGTTTTTGATTATTTCAGGTGTGGCAAATGCAGGATTAAATATGATTCTTGTAATCATTTTCCATATGGGTGTTGCAGGAGTCGGAATCGGAACCGTAATCTCTCAGTTGATCTCTTCTGTTTTAGTGCTTCGATGCTTATACAAATCGGAAGGGTGTTATCAGTTACGATTTTCGAAGCTGAGAATTCAAAAAGTCTATTTGAGACAGATTTTTCAGGTCGGTATTCCGGCTGGAATCCAGAGTACTGTTATCAACTTTTCCAATGCATTGTTACAGTCATCCGTGAACTCATTCGGTTCGACAGCGATGGCAGGTTACACAGCGGCAAATAATATTCTGGGATTTTTATACGCTTCTGTCAATGCGGTAACACAGGCATGTATGAGTTTCACCAGTCAGAACTACGGAGTTGGCAAATATAAACGAATGGATAAGGTGCTGATGGATTGTCTGATTCTCTCTGTCGGTATCGCAGGCGTGCTGGGCTGCGGTTCTTATGTATTCGGAAATGAGATTTTAAAGATATATACCGCAGATACAAAGGTGATTCAGTGTGGTGTTGAGATTCTGTCGATGACAACGGTTCCATATTTCTTATGTGGTATTATGGATTTATTCCCGGGAGCACTGCGGGGCATGGGGCGTTCCGGAGTACCGATGATTTTATCGATAATCGGAACGGTCGGAACAAGAATCGTATGGATATTTATGTTGTTCCCACAGCATAGAAGTTTGTCGTTCTTGTTTATTTCTTATCCGGCATCTTGGTTATTTACAATTGTAATGCAAGTGGTATGCTTCTATTTTGTGCGTAAGCAGGTGCATGCGAAAGGTCGGGAGAGAATGATGCGAGAGGCAGCGGGAAAATGATGGAAATGATAGAAAGAGAAAGGAAGGAATATGACAAAGCAGAATAATTCACATGTAGATGAGGGATTACAGGGAAATGAGAAAATCGAGGAGGCAATTCTTGCCTTACAGCAGGAGAGCACGCAGGAAATGTTGGCGCATACATTAACGGTCATCCGCAGACGAATGAGAGAAAAAGGACAGGTAATTCTGGCAGTGGAGCCGCCAAAGGGTGCAGAGCAGATCCAGATCCAGGCAGTGCAGACTTCTGATGGACAGAACTGGTGGGCGGCATTTACCGGTTTTGAAGAAGAATTAAAAGGCGGAGACAGCGTGAAGTCTACATTTTTAACAGACATGGATAAGTTATTTGAGACAGCATTACAGGTGGAAGGAATTCAGGGGATTATCTTGAATCCATGGAATCGGACGATTATGCTGGATAAAAATTTGATTCGGATAATCTTGGGAGCAACAATGGCTTAAAGGATATAGAAAGAAAAGTTGGTTGAGTAGATAAGTTGTTGAGAAAGAGATATCTGAGAAAGAAATATCTGAGAAAGAGATATCTTTGAGATTAAGTAAAGGAAAGAAGAATATGATCAAAAGTATAATAGCAGGAATCCTGGGTGTACTTGGAATTCTGTGTGCTTTATACGGCGTTATGATATGTGCGACCAGGTCCGGAACAAAATTTTTCTTAGTATGGTTCGCAATGGCAGTCCTGTTCAGTGTTGTTGGAATCGGACTTCAGATTGGAATGTGGGATAAATTGCCAATGATATGTCGAAGAATCATTCTGATTATTTTGGCACTTGGGCTGATATCATTTGTCGTTGTTGAAGGCTGTATCATCAGCAAATTGACGACAGAAGGAAAAGAGGATCTGGATTATATTATTGTACTTGGTGCACAGGTGAAAACGAGTGGTCCGAGTATTGTACTGAAATATCGTTTGGACAAGGCGTTGGAATATATGGATGAAAATCCAAAAACGATCTGCATTGTATCAGGCGGTCAGGGACATAACGAGCCGTACTCGGAAGCAGAAGGGATGGCGCAATACATGATGGCACAGGGAATGGCGGCGGAGCGGATCATCAAGGAAGATAAGTCAAAGACCACCGAGCAAAACATTTCCAATAGTATGAAATACATCGAAAAGGGAGCAAGTATCGGATTGGTGACCAACAATTTCCATGTGTATCGGGCACTGCAGATTGCAGAGCATCAGAATGTGGAAAATATATACGGAATTGCAGCAGATTCGTCTGCATTTTACATGCCGAACAATATGTTTCGCGAATATCTGGCGGAGATGAAATATCAGATTAGAAAAGTGTTACATTTTACAGAAAAATAAAACAGGAAGAATCTTTGACGAGTCAATCCATACGGTGATTGGCTCATATTTATACAACAAGAAAATGGGGACAGGATTATTGAGGAGAAAATGAGATGGCGAAGATTATTGAGATTACAGATTTTGAGGCACCGGAACTGGATATTTATGCAAGAAAGACAGAGGCGCAGCTTTTGAATCGTGATAAACCGGAAGAAGGAATTTTTATTGCGGAAAGTCCTAAAGTGATTGAACGTGCATTAGATGCAGGATATGTTCCAATCTCCGCATTGGTTGAGAAGAAACAGATTGACGGAGAGGCAAAAGGAATACTGGAAAGATTGAATACGGCACCATTTGAAAATGTCCCGATTTATACGGCAGAGTTTGAAGTGCTGACCCAGTTGACAGGCTTTCAGCTCACAAGAGGAATGTTGTGTGCGATGCACAGAAGAGATTTACCGACAATGGAAGAAATCTGTAAAGGTGCACGCCGTATCGCAATTCTGGAAAACGTCATGAATCCAACCAACGTTGGTGCAATCTTTCGTTCGGCGGCTGCGATGAATATTGATGCTGTTTTACTTACTTTCGGATGCAGTAATCCACTTTATCGGAGGGCAATTCGTGTCAGTATGGGAACAACTTTCCAGATTCCATGGACATTTGTGAATAACTCTTGTAGCTGGCCGGAAGAAGGAATCGACATGCTTCATAAGATGGGATTTAAAACAGCGGCGTTGGCATTGAGTGACAATTCTGTCCGAATCGATGATGAGAAACTGATGCAGGAAGAAAAGCTGGCAATCATACTCGGAACCGAAGGTGACGGTCTGGCAATCGAGACCATTGCCGATTGTGATTATACCGTGAAGATTCCGATGACGCATGGAGTTGACTCGCTGAATGTGGCGGCTGCGAGTGCGGTGGCGTTTTGGCAGTTGGCAGGGATTTTTTCTAGCAGGGATGATTATTCATATTAGAAAAACAAAATAGCCCCCCAAGCATTGTCAAATTAAAAAAAGTGAGATATGATACACATGAAAATAATTTTCACGGAGGAAACATTCATGGAAAATCAGCAATCGGTTTTAGATACGATACAGATACGTTATGACAGTTTTTTTGAGCAGGAGAAGAAAATTGCAGGCTATATTCTTCAGAATTATAAAGATGTTATCAATATGACGATTGGGGAGCTGGCAGATGCGAGTGGGGCAAGTGTCGCGACGGTGTCACGTTTTTGTAGAAAATGTGATGTCGATGGATTTCACCATCTGAAGATTGGGCTGGCAAAAGAGTTGGTCATGGGAGAGAGTGAAGTTCATGTATCGAATGATATTTCGCGCAAAGATATCGGACAATCTCTGCAAAATATTCTTGCAAATAAAATCGAAGAGATGAAGCAGACGGTATCGTTGATTGATGAGAAACAGTTGAATGTAATCTTAGATAAAATTCAGCATGCAAGAATGGTTCAGTTTGTTGCGGTGGGCAATACGATTCCGGTTGCGCTGGATGGCGCATATAAATTAAATGAGATTGGGATTCCGTCTATGGCAGGTTCTATCTGGGAGACACAGCTATCCTTTGCGATGACTCTTGGAAAAGAAGATGTGCAGATTGCAATTTCGAATTCCGGCGAATCCAAACAGGTTGTGAAAATGATAAGAGCAGCGAAAAAGAATGGAACAACGATTATAGGAATTACGAACAATCCGAATTCAACCATTGCGAAAGAGGTCGACTATCATATACAGACGGCAACAAGAGAAAAATTATTTATGAATGAATTCTGTTTTTCCAGAGTTTCCGCAATGACAGTGATTGAGATTTTATATCTGTTTCTTACAGTGGGGCAGGAGCAGAGTTATACTTGTTTGAGTGAATGTGAAAATCTGATGGCGGATGAAAAAGTGTGATATATCGTGATGTAAAAACGATTATATGAGACTTTTTTGACTGAAAACTATATTTGGGGTAAATGCAGTCAAGGAAAATATTGTTTATATTGACTTTATTTCTGCTTTGCTTATTCTAAGTCATCCATAATCTTGTTTGAAGATGACTAGAATTATACTTTTTATGTTTTAGGTCATTGATAAATTTATTTGAGATGACTGTAAATGAGCTTTTGCTGTTTGCAGTCATCAATAGATTCATTTTGAAATGACTGTATTTGAAAATTTATTGTTTATAGTCATTATTTGTAGACTATATAAGAAGTTCTTTTAAATTCAGAGAATTTTATCAAATTTGATTGTTCTAATTTTTCTCAGCTACACCTTCTAGTCCTTCGGACAAAAAGTATCCTTGTCTTTCAGCTTGGTCAATTCCAAGAAAATCAATCCAAAACTCATTTTGCACAAAAATGAAATGTAAATTTTGTTGGTTTCTTATAAAAATAATTTTCATACAAAATAAATATTGACGAAAAGAATTTACATGATATAATTCAAGACAAGAAAATAAATATCGCGATTATTTGTTCGGTGTAAATGAATTATGTTAAGACTGGATGGCAAGCGACCCGCTTCGCGTGATTCCATCTTGTATCGTCGGTTCAGCAGTGGCCGGTGGACTGTCGATGTTCTTTGAATGTACTTTATGTGCACCGCATGGCGGAATCTTTGTATTGCCGACAATCGGACTTCCACTGATGTATGCGGCATCTATTTTAGTCGGTTCACTTGTCGGATGTGTGATACTTGGAATTTTGAAAAAACCTTTGAAGGAGGAACAGTAAGGTGAAGAAAAAATGTGCGATTGAAGCAGCAAATATGATAAAAGACGGAATGATCGTGGGACTTGGCGGCGGAAGTACAGAGCGTATGTGTGCCAATAAAACCGGACTTACGATAACGGATGACGGCAATTATCTGATGGAGGCAAAATTTTCTGAAAAACCGGACATCGAGAAGTTGGATGCACAGTTGAAATAGGTAATAGAAAGAAGGATAAATATGGAACAGAAAAAATTGAACTGGGGAATTCTCGGAGCAGGATGGATTGCACATGAGATGGGTGAAGCATTGAATGAAGTGAATGGTGAAATCTATGCGGTTTGTGCTACTACATTGGAAAATGCTCAGGAATACGCCGAGGAATTTCATGTGAAAAAAGCATATGGAAGTGCGGAAGAGTTACTTGCGGATGAGAATGTAGATGTTGTTTATATTGCAACACCTCATAATTTGCATTATCAGTTTTTATTACAGGCGGTGAAGGCAGGAAAGCATGTTTTCTGTGAGAAATCCATTACTGTAAACAGTAGACAGTTGGAGGAATGTGTTGCAATTGCGAAGGAAAAAGGCCTTGTGATTTGTGATGGTACAACATTGTTGCATATGCCATTATACAAAAAACTGAGAGAAATGATTTCCGATGGCGTAATCGGTGATGTGAAGATGGTGCAGGTAAACTTCGGAAGCTGCAAAGAATATGATGTGACAAATCGTTTCTTCTCAAAAGAGCTGGCAGGCGGTGCACTTCTCGATATCGGGGTGTATGCGACATCATTTGCAAGATATTTTATGAAGAGCAAACCAAATGTAGTGCTCACAACGGCAAATTATTTCGAGACTGGTGTAGACGAGACAAGCGGAATCCTTTTGAAAAATCCGGATGGCGAGATGGCGGTTATGGCACTTACCATGCGCGCAAAACAGCCAAAACGCGGTGTTGTGGCAGGAGAAAAAGGATTTATTGAAATCTATGATTATCCGAGAGCTGCGAAAGCAACGATTACATACACAGAAACCGGTAAGACAGAAGTGATCGAAGAAGGAGAATCTGCGAAAGCACTTCAGTATGAAGTGGCAGATATGCAGGATTATATATGGAACAAGAGTGGAGATGAGAATCTTGCGATTGTCCGTGATGTCATGGAAACATTGACTTCAATCAGAAATCAGTGGGGGATGGGGTATCCGTTTGAATAAAAAATATATTTTCTTTGATATAGATGGAACATTGACGGACAGAAAGACCGGACAGATTGTTCTATCTGCCGCCGAAGCGGTAAAAAAATTACAGCAGGCAGGACATTTTGTTGCAATCGCGACAGGGCGTGCCTGCTATAAAGCAGAACATTTCAGAAAAGACAATGGATTTGCACACATGGTATGCAATGGCGGTCATGGTATTATCTACGAAGGAGAATTGAAAGAGAACAGTCCTTTAAATTATGAAAATGCAAAGGCAGTGTATGATCAGGCAAGAGAATTGGGGTATGGAATTTATACTGCAATCGATGATTCCAATAAAGTATATGCTACCGATTTTTTGTTCCATGAACAGGCCGGCATGAGAAAAGAGCCGAGTGTCTATATCATCGATCCGGATTTTGACCCGGACGAGACAAAGACCATCTACAAAATGTATGTATCCATTCCAGAAGCGGAAGAAGAACGACTTACGACAAAAGAAAAAGTCGGACATCTGAGATTCGAAAAAGAATATCTCATGTTTCAGCCGGATGCAAAACGAGAAGGAATCTTGAAGATGCTTTCCTATGCAGGCGGTACACTGGAAGATGTGGTTGTATTTGGAGATGATTACAATGATCTGGATATGTTCGATGAGAGATTCTTCAAGGTTGCAATGGGCAATGGATGTGAGGTATTGAAAACGAAGGCGGATTATGTTGCGGATGAGAATGTGAAGGATGGGATATATAAGACGTGTGAGAGGTTTGCGTGGATTTGAGGTTCTATTTGATTTACTTGGTTGACTTACACGGTCCTTTCGGAAATTATGATATATGGACTTCTTGCTCAAGTTCCACTCGTCAAGAAGCAGATAAGCGAGTTTATATTTGCTAAGGACAAAGAAATCAAAGGACGCTGGAGACTGAGTGAAGTCGGAATGGGGGAAGGCGAAGGGGAGATTTATTTCAGTATATGCTGAAAAACAGGTGCGGAAAGTCTATCGTATTTGTAATCCTTCCAGTACCTGCCCGGTAAAGTTCTGCTCTTTTATTTATCGAATATGCGATAACGTACTTCTTACGAAGGGACGTATAATTAACTTGATGAATAAAATAGCAACTTAAGATAACCTTCTCGTCGCAGTATCCTGAAAGCAGAAATAATCCGGTCGATGCCGCGACTGTGTATACTCGAACATCACTCCATCTGCATTAAAAGTCTGTCCGGTGACAACTGCGAGACAATTATAATCATTCAACTCCAAATATTTTTCATCAATTTCTGTTGCTCGTTCTACGGTCATTTTTCTCTTACTTGTCACAATCTGCATTCCAAGTGTATTTTCAATATAGTCATAAATCGAATCCTTAGCAATTTCCCGAGTAAGTCCGGGAACAAGCGAGCGTAGGAACATATTGATATCAATGATCAAAGCTTTACCGTCCAGATAACGGACACGCTGAATATAATAGAGTTCACTACCCGGAGCAAACCCTGTTTTTGCTGCTAACCGTTTATCTGCGGTGATTTCTGCAAACTGAATGACCTCGGTATGGCGTTCTCGATGGTTTCGGATTGCGGATTCTTTGAAAGATTCGATTCCACCGATGGTGAAAGCAGCCTGATCAACAGGTTGATAGATAACACGAACACCTTTGCCGTGAAGTGGCTGTACGTAGCCATCTTCTACTAATTCTGCGATTGCGCGGCGAATCGTATTGCGGGAACAGTTATAAATCGTTACCATTTTATTTTCAGAAGGTAAGAGTTCCTGATAAGGATATTCTTCGGTTTCAATTTTTTGTTTTATATCTTTGTAAATTGCTTCAAATTTTGCCTTTGGCATAATAACTCCTTTGTTTATTTGTTTAAACATCTGAAGATAATTATAAGGGAGAATAGATAATTTTTCAATGCTCAAAGTATAAATCTATGACTGTATGAATTTGAAATGAGAGCTATCGCAGAAAAGACAAATAATCCAATTTATATTATGTTCAAAAAATAGGAAAGTTAAACATGTTTAAACAAGTTTGAAAAATGCCTTGACTTGTTTGAACAAGTGTGATATAAAATAACTAAAGGAACTTGTTTGAACAAGTCAAAAACAGGAGGAAAGTAAGATGGGTAAGTATGAAGCAGATGCAAAAGAACTTCTTCGTCTTGTAGGAGGGAAAAGCAATATCGCGGCAGTCACGCATTGTATATCAAGAATGCGATTTGTACTGAATGATCCGGCTAAGGCGGATGTTGAGAAAATTGAAGCAATGAAGGTTGCTAAGGGATGTTTTACACAGGCAGGACAATTTCATGTAATTATTGGTAATACAGTTGCAGATTTCTACAATGACTTTGTGAAAGTTGCGGGCATAGAAGGTGTATCGAAGGATGCAGTGAAACAGGCAGCAAAGCAGAATCAGAATTTGTTACAGAGAATCGTGTCTGTTCTTGCAGAAATATTTGCTCCATTGATTCCGGCAATCATTACTGGAGGTTTGATTCTTGGATTTAGAAACTGTATTGACAGCATTTATTTTTTCCAGAACGGAACAAAGACGTTATGTGATATCAGTCAATTCTGGTCTGGTATCGATAGTTTTTTATGGCTGATTGGTGAAGCAATATTCCATATGCTTCCGGTTGGTATCTGTTGGTCGGTAACGAAGAAAATGGGAACGACACAGATGCTTGGAATTGTACTTGGACTTACATTGGTTTCAGGACAATTATTGAATGCATATGCGGTAGGTTCGACTGCGGCAGCAGATATTCCGAAGTGGGATTTTGGATATTTCCAGATTGATATGATTGGATATCAGGCACAGGTACTTCCGGCAATTTTAGCAGCATTTGTATTGGTTTATCTGGAAAAATTCTTCCGAAAGATAACACCGCAAGTAATTTCCATGATTGTTGTACCATTTTGTAGTTTAGTCCTTGCTGTAATCGCAGCACATTTTGTAATTGGACCAATCGGTTGGAAAATCGGTTCTGCAATTTCATCCGTTGTATACGCAGGAATTACAGGTTCGTTAAAAGTTGTATTTGGAGCGATTTTCGGATTCATTTATGCACCACTTGTAATTACCGGACTGCATCATATGAGTAATGCGATTGACTTACAGTTGATCGCAGATTACGGCGGAACAATGCTCTGGCCAATGATCGCGCTTTCTAACATTGCACAGGGTTCGGCAGTTCTTGGAATGATTACATTACAGAAGAAAAATGCACAGGCACAGGAAGTAAATGTACCGGCATGTATTTCATGTTACTTGGGAGTAACAGAACCGGCAATCTTTGGTGTGAACTTAAAATATACATTCCCATTTGTATGTGGAATGATTGGTTCCGCATGTGCAGCAATCATGTGTGTTGCAACAAATACAACAGCAAATGCGGTTGGAGTTGGAGGAATTCCTGGAATCTTATCTATTCAGCCAAAATATATGTTAAGTTTTGCTCTTTGCATGCTGATTGCATTCGCAATACCATTTGTATTGACATGCATTGTTGGAAAGAAAAAATTAAGTGTAGCAGATTGCAATGGTGTTGAAAATACAGAATCAGATGAGGGGGCAAATGAAAATCAAAATGCTACAACAGATGGAAATCAGGCTGTAGTAAAAATGGCGAAAGGAACAGAAAATGTGGATATAACGACTACAGCAAATGCCGAGACAGAAGGAACTCTGACCGCATTTCTTACAGGAAAAGTGATTCCGCTTAAAGCGGTTGGAGATGGTGTTTTCTCAGAAGGTATGATGGGAGACGGACTGGCAATTTGGCCGGAAAGTAATGTGGTATGTGCACCGGCAGATGCGACGGTTACCGTATTAATGCAGGCTTCCAGACATGCGGTTGGTCTGACGATGGATAATGGAATGGAAATCTTGTTGCATGTAGGTATCGATACAGTAGATATGATGGGCGACGGATTTACATATTTGATAGAAGATGGACAGAAAGTGAAGAAAGGTACACCATTGATTGAGTTTGAACGTGAAAAAATCAAAGCGGCCGGACATCCGGATGTAACAGTGTGTGTAATTACTGATCAGGGAAATGTAAATCATATTGAGATGCATACAGACATTCAGGCAGAATGTAAAGAAACTGTAATTGCGGATTGGAGTGTAAGATGACAAATTTTAAAGATAAAGTAGTATATCAGATTTATCCAAAATCATTTCAGGATTCAAACGGAGACGGATTCGGCGATTTGAAAGGTGTGACACAGCACTTGGATTATTTGCAGGAGCTCGGAGTGGATTATCTGTGGTTGACACCATTTTTTATCTCTCCGCAAAATGACAACGGCTATGATGTGGCAGATTACCGAAGCATTGATCCGCGATATGGAACAATGGAGGATCTGGAAGAATTGATTCATGAGGCAGATGCAAGAAAAATCGGCTTAATGTTTGATATGGTGTTTAACCACACATCGACAGAGCATATCTGGTTTCAGAAAGCATTAGCTGGTGACGAAAAATATCAGAATTATTACATATTTAAAGAAGGAACATCGGATAAAATACCGACAAACTGGGAATCCAAATTTGGAGGTTCGGCATGGGAATATGTTCCGTCTCTTGGAAAATGGTATCTGCACTTGTACGATGTGACACAGGCGGATTTGAACTGGGAGAATCCAGAAGTACGCGAAGAACTGAAAGAAGTGATTCGTTTCTGGAAAGAGAAAGGTGTAAAAGGCTTTCGATTTGATGTTGTGAATGTTATTTCAAAACCAGAGAAATACGAAGATGATTTCCAAGGAGATGGAAGAAGATTCTATACAGACGGAAGACATGTCCATGAATTTTTGAAAGAGCTTGTGCAGGATACGGATATTGCAGATATGGTAACAGTCGGGGAAATGTCTTCGACATCACTGGATAATTGCATTCGTTATTCAAATTCGGATGAGAAAGAACTGTCCATGTGTTTTAATTTCCATCATTTGAAAGTCGATTATAAAGACGGAAAGAAATGGGAATTGATGCCGGCAGATTTGACAGAATTAAAGCGACTCTTTCAGACCTGGCAGGAAGGTATGCAGGAAGGACATGGCTGGAACGCATTATTCTGGTGTAACCATGACCAGCCGCGTATTGTAAGCCGTCTTGGAAATGAAGAAAAATATTGGAAAGAGTCTGCAAAAATGCTTGCAACATTGACTCATTTCATGCAAGGCACACCATATATTTATCAGGGTGAAGAACTTGGAATGACAAATGCACATTTTACATCAATCGAACAGTATCGGGATGTAGAAAGTTTGAATTATTATCAGATTCTTCTTGGAAATGGTAAAAGCAAAGAAGAGGCACTGCATATTTTGGCGGAGCGTTCAAGAGATAATTCACGTACTCCAATGCAGTGGTCCGCAGATAAAAATGCCGGATTCTCTCAGACAGAGCCGTGGATTGAGGTTCAGAAAAATTATGGAACGATTAATGTGGAAACAGAAGAAAAAGATGCAGATTCCATTTTGAATTTTTATAAAAAACTAATTCGTCTACGAAAAGAAATGCCGATTATTTCAGATGGTACAGTTCAGTTCCTGAATGAGAAAAATGAAGGTATTATCGGATATGTAAGAGAATTAGATGGGAAAAAACTTGTAGTGCTTTGCAATTTATGCGAGGAAGAAAAAGAAGCTGCATGGCAGAATCAGAGGGATTCGTATGAGATGCTGCTTGGAAACTATGCAGATGGGGGCGTAGATGCGAAGTTGAGGGCGTATGAGTGTAAGGTGATGGTTTCTATTTAATTCACTAGAGAGACTTACACGGTCCTTGCGAAAATTTGATATAAGAATTCTTGCTCAGATTCCATGAGCGAGAGACACATAAGAGCGTAAATTTTTGCTAAAAGCAAATGAATTTGACCTCAAACTTGCTGCTCGCTACGCAGCTTCAAACAAGTTCGGTCAAATTCATTAACGCAAAAATTTACGCTCTAAGTGTCACCAACGCTCA
>DAVZKO010000060.1:0-16731 GCA_052272205.1 Schaedlerella sp.
GTGATAGGAACGAGATGGATGATGAATTTACTTTGTATGCAGTTTTGAAGGTACATGATATACGGATATGGAATGAGAGAAGCACTTAGGAAATATTTCTTAAGTGCTTTTTATATATTAGAAAGAGCACTTTCCTAATATATAAAAACGCTCCGCGAGGATGCGCACTGCGGCGTATAAGGAAGCTGTCGCAGGCGACCGCCGCAGGCACCAGAATGTGCCAAGCACATTCTTTGTTCTATTTGCCGTGAACACTTAGCGAGCGTGTTACCTTTTATCTTAACATTTTTAAAGCTTCACCTTAACAAAATGTAAGCCACAGAACGTAAGCGTGTAAGGTTTGTCTCCTATACTATAAACATCAAAACGAAAGAGAGAAAAGGAGGAGACAAACAATGAATGAAATGGCACTTGCAATCTTAGGATTTGCAACAATTATCATGATAATTGTTTTGTTACTGAGAAACGTTACCGTACCAGCACTTGCATTTATTGGAGTATCAACTGTAACATCATTGATACTGATTGCAACGGGAACGTTTACTGTCGCAGAGATGGGCGAATATATCAGTGCCGGTGTATCAGGAGTACACTCAACGGCAGCACTGTTCATTTTTTCCGTTATGTTCTTTGGAATTATGACAGATGTTGGAATGTTCGACCGCATTATCAATGCGTTGATGAAAAAAGTAGGAAGTAATGTGGTAGGTGTTGCAATGATGACTTGTATTATTGCAATGATCGGACATCTTGATGGAGGTGGAGCATCCACATTCTTGATCACAATTCCTGCAATGCTTCCGGTTTACAAACGTCTGAACATGCGTCCGACAACACTGTTATTAATCTGTGTTACATCCATGGGTGTTATGAACTTACTTCCATGGGGAGGACCGACAATGCGTACGGCAACAGTACTTGGAATCGATCCGAATCAGTTGTGGAGAGAACTTCTTCCAATGCAGATTGTCGGTATCGTAATTGCACTTGCAACAGCATTTATCTGGGGAAATATTGAAAAACGCAGAGGTGCAGGGGCAGTCTCAGCAGTTGCCGGTGGTGTAGCTAATTTTGAAAATAATGAAGAAGAGAAAACAGAAGTTGAAGAAAAAGTAAATGAGCTCGCAAGACCAAAAATGTTCTGGTTCAATGTTGTACTGACATTAGCAGTTATCGTATGTTTAATTGTACTGGATGTGCCGACATATTACATCTTTATGGTTGGATGTGTCATTGCATTGCTTGTCAATTATCCGGGAGCAAAATTGCAGAATCAGATTATCAAATCTCATTCTGGCCCGGCACTCATGATGGCTTCTACAATCCTTGCTGCCGGTGTATTTCTTGGAGTATTGGAAGAAACAGAAATCATGAATCACATGGCAAATGTATTGGCTACATTTATTCCACAGTCAATGGGTAGATTCCTGCCACTGATTATCGGAGTATTGTCTGTACCGCTTACATTATTGTTCTGTACAGATTCTTATTTCTTCGGATTACTTCCTGTTCTGATCGGAATTGGTAATCAGTTTGGAGTAAATCCGACACATACAGCGATTGCCATGGTTGTATGTAGAAACTGTGCAACATTTATCAGTCCGGTTGTTCCTGCAACCTTCCTTGGTGTAGGTCTTGCCGGAGTTGAGATCAAGGATCATATTAAGACAAGTTTCTTCTGGATATGGGGAGTCAGTCTTATATGCTTAGTCTCAGGAATTATACTGGGAATTATACATTTTTAAGAAACACAATAAGAGACAAAAATAAATGTTTCCTGAGATAATTTTGATTACAATTTATAAAAAGCCTTAAATTATAATAATACATATACCCTTAAAGTTATAAAAAATAAAAGCCAAAAGTCAGGAGCTGCCAGTCCTGTTTTTTGGCTTTTTAAGAGTATTATTGAAAAGTGAGTGTTCTTTATAATCTTAAATTTGTTTTATCGTTTCATTTCCAGACCATTGTCACCTTCCTGGTGGGTCTGGATCATTTCTTCAACTTCGGCAAGGTTCATAGAAGGCAGATCTCCCGGAACGGTATTCTTCAAAGCACTGACTGCATTACCATACTGCATTGCTTTTTGCGTATCATTGTCAGAAGTAAGCAAGCCATAAAGTGCACCGGAAATATAAGCATCACCGCTTCCGATACGGTCTACAACTTCAATATCCTTATACATTTCTTCTTCCACAAAAGTCTGTTTTTTCGCATCATAGATGACGGAACCAAAGGAATGTCTCTTCGGACTGTGGACGATTCTCTGTGTTGCAGCAACAACGGAAATCGGATATTCATCGGCAAAGCTCTTCATAACTTCTTCCGGTGTACCTTCTTTTAAGAAAGTCAGGCGCGCAGTACTGTCTGAACAGAAGAAAATGTCTACGATAGGAAGAATCTGTTCAATACATGCTTTCGCTTCTGCACCGCTCCAGAGATTTCCACGGAAATTAACATCAAAGGAGATGAGTGCACCGGCTTTTTTGAAGCGTTTCATCATCTCAATTGCAGTTTCGCGTACCTGTTCATTTAATGCAAGGGTGATTCCGCAAGTATGGAAACATCTTGTAGATGCATACATTTCTTCCGGAAAATCATCGATGGAAATCGTTGTCATAGAGCTGTGTTTGCGGTCATAGACAATCCCCGGTTTGCGAGGAGCAGCTCCTGTTTCATAGTAGTATACACCGAGACGGGCATCACTGCTGTTATCACCGATCAGATATTCGTCCGATACATTCTGAAAATGTACTTCATTTCTTGCAAGCTGGCCGATTGCATGAGCAGGAATCTTGCCGACCAATCCGGCTTTCAGTCCGAGTTGAGCTGCACCTGCAGCAACATTGAATTCAGCACCGCCGATATTTTGTTCAAAAGTTCTTGTTCTGGACATTCTTTCGTTTGCCTGTGGAGAAAGGCGCAGAAGAAGTTCTCCCAGTGTGAGCAAATCATATTTCTTAGACATATCTAGTATCCTCTTTTAGAAAAATAGTAATCGCATGCGTCAGAGAGCGACATGCACATAGGAATCATAATTTATCCACGGATGGATTTGGCAATTTCTACTGCTTCTTTCGAAAGTTCGCAAATCTTATCGAATTCCTGATTTTCGACCAGTGTATTTTTTACCATCCAACTTCCGCCACATGCAAAGATTTTATCAAATGCAAGATAATTCTTTACATTTTCCGGATTGATTCCGCCAGTTGGCATGAATTTTACCATTGTATATGGTGCAGCCATAGCCTTGATCATTGGTAGTCCGCCGGCCTGCTCAGCAGGGAAAAATTTGATTACTTCAAGTCCACGTTTTACGCCTTTGGCAACTTCAGAAGGTGTTGCACATCCAGGCAGAACTGTGATGCCTTTTTCCAGACAGTAATCTACGATTTCCTCATCGAATCCAGGGCTTACAATAAATTTTGCTCCGGCAGCAACAGCTCGGTCTACCTGTTCTGTTGTAAGAACTGTTCCGGCTCCGACAAGCATTTCCGGGAAGTTTTCGCTCATAATACGAATGGATTCTTCTGCGGCTTCTGTACGGAATGTTACCTCTGCACATGGAAGACCACCATTACAAAGTGCTTCCCCCAAAGGTTTTGCATCTTTCACATCCTCTAATACAACAACAGGGACAATCATACATTTTTCAAGCTGATTTAAAATATCGTTCATACTCTTCAAATCCTCCAAAATTCTTTTTTACATCCATCATTGTACTGAGTTCGGATAGAAAAGACAACATGATTTTGGAAAATGTTCGTAATATTGCGTGATAAGGTCAAAATATTCAAGATTTTCTATAAGATAGAACAAGAATCAGGGGGAATAAGAATGATAAAATGCGATTACATCAATATAGTAGCGTTGAACTTCAACGGATATGTGACGAATAACAGAATATGTATAAATGTACAACTAATACACTAAGAAAAAGGAGAATCTATAATGAAAATCGGTGTAAGAGCCCATGATTATGGGAAAATGAAAATTGAAGAACTGGCACAGACACTACATGAAAGAGGTTATAATTGTGCACAGTTAGCCCTGCCAAAAGCATTTGCAGAGATTGACAGTTACGATGATATTACCTTAGCGCATCTGGATAAAATTCGTACAGAATTTGAAAAATACGAGATTGAAATTCCGGTATTTGGTTGCTATATGGATTTGGGTAACCCGGATGATATGGTAAGGGCAAAAGCTGTGGAGACATTTAAGAAATGTCTGGCATACAACAAAGAACTTGGAGCAACGGTTGTTGGAACAGAGACCGCTTATCCACATTTGAGTGCAGAGGAGAAGAAAATCTGGTATCCACATATGCTGGATAGTGTAAAACGAGTGGTGGATGAGGCTGCAAGATTGGATGTGAAAGCTGCAATCGAGCCGGTGTACTGGCATCCGCTTGAAAATCTGGCTGCAATTTTAGATGTAATGAATCAGATTCAGGATGAAGAACATTTGCGTATGATTTTCGATGCATCAAACTTATTGGAATTCCCGGACAGCACAGATCAGTATGCATATTGGAGCCAGTGGCTTGAAGAGACAGGTAAATATATCGAGGCAATGCACATCAAAGATTTCAAACTGGATGAAAACAGACAGTATTGCCCGACACTGCTTGGAGAAGGTGTGATTGAGTATCAGGCAATTTCCGAATGGCTGCATCAGAACAGACCGGATATGTATCTGTTAAGAGAGGAAATGAATCCGCAGACAGACCAGAAGGACATTGAATATCTCAAAAATTTGTAAGGGTTATATTCTTTTTATGGGTTCAGCGGTAATTCGGAAGGTGCAAAGATATGGCCTGACTTACGATATTTTAACGGAGTCATAGTAGTATACGTCTTAAATATCTTTTCAAAATGTGTCATACTTCCAAAACCGATGCGGCCGGCAATCTCGGAGATACTCATATCGGTTTCTGTCAGATACCACTGTGCTTTTTGGACTCGATGGATATTGACATACTCATTAATGGAGTATCCTGTGACTTCTTTAAATAATCGGCAGACATAATATTTACTTAAGTAGAATTTCTGAGCAATCTCTTCCAGGGAAAGTTGCTGCTCACAATTTTGGGAGAGATAATCTGCAATCTCATAAACATGTTTATATTTTCCGTCGGTTGGAACCTGAGGTTCTTCCCCGTGACTGTTACCGAGGTCGCGGGTCAGCGAAAGAAAATAATTGATTACTGCCAGTTCAACTGCATGTTTATACGCATGTTGTCGCTTTGTACATTCCTGTTTGAAAAAGTAATACAATTTCATAAATTTATCTTGTTGTGCCGGAGTCAGATGAAAGACTCCGGTATGTTTGTGAAAGAACTTTACAAGCTGCAGGGATGGATACATGCTGTCAATCGCCTGCATTTTTTCACTTGTTACATATAGAATGATTCGGTTGTGACCGGAAGTATCGTTCGAGACAGACTTAGTCATATGAATCAGATTGCTGTCAACCAAAATCAAATCCCCTTTTTTGGCAACAAAACTTCGGTTGTTAAAGAAGAAAAGTCGTTCCCCTTCCAAAATATAAAAGATTTCATATTCATCATGAAAATGTTTTACTCGCATATCAAATTTTCCATATCGCACCATATGCTCCAGAGAAATCCCGTCAATTGAACAGTAAGATGTTAATTTTTCCAAAAAATTTACCCGCTTTCTAAAGTACTTCTTGTTTTATAATGGTTTCATAATTGCTTATATTTTCCAAATAAATTAAAAGAAAAATCAGTGTCTAAAATCATCTTACAACAAAAGACTGATAAATTCTAGACAAAAATGAGTGCAATATAGTTTGAAAAAAGTGTGATTATAGCAATATTTGAGTAAAAGTGTATCTATGTATGTGCTAAAATACAATCCATAATAAACGTGCACAAACTAATAATAAAGGCAATCATTCTTATGACCGGTCAAGAAGGAATGAGAGTTAAGATGGAAGCGTCATTAGAGAAAAGGAGAGTAACATGGGAAGCATGAAGAAAAAGATTGGGGTAGCAGTATCCGCAGTCGGATTGTGTATAGTTGCAGGAACGTTTGTGTCTGTTGTAAGTGCGAACAGCACAGATAAAGTAGAGATCAGACTGGCTCATAACCAGTCAGCAGGTTCAGAAATTGCAGATTCTATCGCAAAGTTTTCTGAGTTTGTAGCAGAAGATGATTCTATGAATCTCGATGTAAATATTTATGCCAGCGGTGTGCTTGGCTCAGAAAAAGAAGAAATCGAGATGGTACAGGCAGGAATTCTGGATATGGCAAAAGTAAGTTCTAACACATTGGGACAGTTTGAAGACCGTTATTCAATTTTTGCAGTACCGTATCTGTTTGTAGACCAGGACCATTATTATACAGCAATGGAAAAGAGCCAGGCAGTAAAAGACCTGTTCATGTCAACAGAGGATCAGGGATATATCGCAATTGGATACTATGCAAATGGAGCCAGAAACTTTTACTTAAAAGAAGATGTAGTTTGTGACAGCCCAGAGGTATTGAAAGGTAAAAAAATTCGTTCCATGCCAAGTTCTACATCAATGGAAATGATTCAGGATATGGGTGGTTCTCCGGTACCGATGGCAGGAAGCGAGACTTATACATCACTTCAGCAGGGAATCGTAGACGGAGCTGAGAATACAGAGCTTGCATTGACAGTCGATGCACATGAAGATCTGGTTTCCTCTTATACATATACAGAGCATCAGTACTCACCGGATATCTACATCATCAGTACAAAGAAATGGAACAGTCTTACAAAAGAGCAGCAGGATTATCTGGTAGAGTGTCTTGAGAAGACAAACGAAAACTTTAAGAAACTCTATAACGGAATGATGGAAGACGCCATCGAAGAAGCAGAAGAACATGGCGTTCATGTTTACCGCGATATTGATAAGAGTGCATTCATCGAAGCAGTACAGCCGATTCACGAAGAATTCTGTGAAAAAGGTGATGATTATAAGACACTTTATGATGACATTCAGAGTTACGCAGAATAGGGGGATGGACAATGAAGAAGTTAAATAAAGTTTTGGAATACATTCTGGCATTCCTTGTTGTAGTAATGGTTGCTGGATGTTTCTGGCAGATTTTTACAAGATTTGTTTTGAATAATGCAAGTTCATGGACAGAAGAACTTTTGAGATACGCATTAATCTGGCTTACAATGCTCGGAGTTCCATACGCATACGGAAAAGAACAGCATATTTCAATCGGATTTATCACAAGTACATTTACAAAAAAAGGCAGCTTAAGAAACAAGATTTTTATTGAGATTCTCGTTCTCTTCCTCAGCGCATTCGTATTGGTTGCCGGAGGAATCATGGTAACAATGAATGCAGTCGGTCAGTTGTCACCGGCTATGGGAATTCCAATGCAGTTCTACTATGTTGGAACACCAATCTGCGGAGTATTGATGATTCTTTATTCCGGACAGCGTTTGATTCGTTTTGTGAAAGAGTTAAAAGAGACAAAGGAGGAGAAATAAATGCAGATACAAGCAGCAATCGTACTGGTTATCGTATTCTTTTTCCTGCTGGCAATGAGCGTTCCGGTATCGTTCAGTATTATTTCAGCAGCACTTATTACTATTGTTATGTTCCTCAATCCACAGTTCGGAATGTTCATTTCCGCACAGAAGCTGGTCAGTGGAATTGATAGCTTTACCTTACTTGCAGTACCGTTCTTCATCCTCGCAGGTCAGTTGATGAGTAGTGGTGGTATTGCAAAACGTTTGATTAACTTAGCAATGTTGATTCTTGGAAGAGTTCCTGGTTCTCTGGCTCTGACAAATGTTGCTGCAAATGCAATGTTTGGTTCTCTGTCAGGTTCAGGTATTGCCGCTGCAACAGCAGTAGGTGGAGTTATGGGACCTCTTGAAAAAGAGGAAGGTTATGATGAGAAATTCTCAGCAGCATGTAACATCGCAACAGCACCGGTTGGACAGTTAATTCCTCCAACAAATGCATTTATCGTATATTCAGCAGCAAGCGGCGGAGCAGCCGTAGCTACATTGTTCATGGCAGGATGGGTTCCAGGATTATTGTGGGCATTCCTCTGTATGGTTGTAGCATTTATCTATGGTAAGAAACATGGTTATGTAGTTAAGAGAGATAAATTAACAGCAAGTGTTGTAGGTAAGACAATTTTAGATTCTATTCCGAGTTTACTTTTGATCGTCATCATCATCGGAGGAATCCTGTCAGGATACTTTACACCGACAGAGGCTTCCGGAGTTGCCGTAATCTACGCATTTATTTTATCTGTATTTGTTTACAAGAGCATCAAATTATCAGAAATCAAAGATATTCTGGTAAATGCAGCAGTGACAACAACAATCGTTATGCTGATCATCGGTGCATCTTCTGTATTGTCATTTGTACTGTCCTTCACAGGACTTCCACAGGCAATCAGTAACCTGATGCTTGGTGTATCAGATAATAAGATTGTAATTCTTCTTCTGATTAACGTGATCCTGTTAATCGTAGGAACATTTATGGATATGGCACCTGCACTTTTGATCTTCACACCAATCTTCCTGCCTGTTATCACAGCAATTGGTATGGATCCAATCCAGTTCGGTGTCATGATGGTAATGAACCTTTCAATCGGTACAATTACACCTCCTGTAGGTAGTGTATTGTTCGTTGGTTGTAGTGTAGCAAAATTAAAAGTAGAAGATGTTATCGGAAAATTGATCCCGTTCTTTGGTGCGATTGTAGTGGCATTGTTGTTCGTTACATTTGTACCGGCAATCAGTACATGGCTGCCGACCATTCTGGGACTCATGTAAAGGAGCTTTATAAATATGAATATTAAAGAAACAGAGTTGAGAAAAAAATTAGACCTTGTGATTGATAAACTTTTGAATCTGGAAGGACCGGATAATGAGAAGGAACTTTCAGATGGCGGTGAAGCAATCGGATTCTTCAAACGTGATTTTGGAATCCGTGAGTGGGATTGGCCACAAGGAGTTGGACTGTACGGACTGTTGAAAATCATGGAATATGATAAAAATGAAAAATACAAAGATTTTCTTCATGACTGGTTTGTAGAGAATATGGAGCAAGGTCTTCCATCCAGAAATATCAATACAACAACACCGCTTCTGACTCTGGTGGAACTCAATGAATATTGTCATGATGCGAAATTTGAAAAATTATGTCTCGATTGGGCTGACTGGCTGATGAACTGCATTCCGAGAACAAGAGAAGGTGGATTTCAGCATGTGACAAGTGCCAACGGAGACCGTCAGGGTGTACGTCTCAATGAAAATGAGATGTGGATCGACACATTATTCATGACCGTTCTTTTCTTAAATAAAATGGGACAGAAGTATCAGAATGAAGAGTGGATCAACGAAGGAATCCATCAGGTATTGATGCACATCAAATATCTGTATGACAAACAGAGTGGATTGTTCTATCATGGATGGACATTTAACGGAAATAATAACTTCGGTGGAATCTTCTGGTGTCGTGGAAACAGTTGGTTCACATTAGGAATTCTGGATTACATCGACATGTTCAAAGGAACACTGAATCCGGGAGTAAAGACTATTAT
The DNA here is from genome assembly GCA_052272205.1 of Schaedlerella sp. GTDB lineage: Bacteria > Bacillota > Clostridia > Lachnospirales > Lachnospiraceae > Schaedlerella. The sequence goes on from DAVZKO010000060.1 coordinate 9,576, forward strand.
TGTTGATACTTATAAAGCTCAGGTAAAAGCACTTAAGAAACTGCAGGCTCCAAGCGGATTGTGGCATACAGTTCTGACAGATACAAGCAGCTACGAGGAAGTGTCAGGTTCAGCAGCAATCGCATGCGGTATCTTAAAAGGAATCCGTATGGGAATTCTGGATGATTCTTATCTTCCATGTGCAGAGAAAGCAATCAAAGGGATTATGAAAAATATCGATAAAGACGGAACAGTCCTGAATGTATCCGGTGGAACCGGTATGGGAATGAATGCAGAGCATTACAAAAACATTCTTATCGCACCGATGGCATACGGACAGTCGTTGACAATCCTTGCACTTGCAGAAGCATTGTTGCATTTATAAAAAAGAGTAATGACTCAAGGCGAATCGATAAGGTTTGCGGAGGAGTTATGAAGGATGAAAACACAGCCATACAGCATATCGCCTGTATGGCTGATGTGCATTGTTGCAAAAGTATTCGGAGGAATCTGCCGGTGACAGGTTCTGTAGAGTGCTATGTATACAATAAAAAGATTTCGTGGATTTTTTAGTAGATAGAGAGGGTGAAATTATGCTGAGATTAAGAAGAGATGTCATGTTATTTCCGGGAGGAAAACAGAAAGCATTTACGATGAGTTATGATGACGGAGTGACGCAGGATGAACGTCTGATTGCACTTATGGATCAATATGGAATCAGAGGAACATTCAACTTGAATCCGGGACTTATGGGTGACAATGACTGGCTTGTTCAAGGCGGTGTCGGAGTGAATCATAATAAATTTTCCAAAGATAAAATCGTAGAAATGTATGAAAATCAGGAGATTGCAGTCCACAGCATGACTCATCCGGATTTGACGAAAGTTCCTGCAGGAATGGTATCTTACGAGATTGCGGAGTGCAGAAAAGAACTGGAAGAACTGGTGAAACATCCGGTGACCGGCATGGCATATCCGTTTGGCACATGGAGTAAGGAAGTAGAACTGGCAGCAGAACTTTGTGGAATCACATATGCAAGAACGACAAAACCGACCTATGCATTTTCCTTGCCACAAGATTTCCTGGCATGGCACCCGACCTGTCATCATACCGATGAAAAAATGTTTGCGTTGTTGGATCAGTTTCTGGAACCGATTGACCAGGAGCGATATGTAGAGCCATGGTTGTATTATCTCTGGGGACACGCGTATGAATTTGATTCCTACAAGCAGTGGGATGAGATTGAGAAATTTTTAAAAACAGTGGGAAAGCGCGAGGAAATCTGGTATGCGACAAATGGGGAAATCTGTGCGTATATCAATGCCGTGAAATCATTGGTATATTCTGCAACCGGCGATTATATTTACAATCCGACTTGTGTGGATGTGTGGATGCAGGTGGATGGAAAAGCATATGAGATAAAAGCCGGTGAAACGATTGAAATCGAATACGAGCATCAATAAGAAGAATTACGGAAATTGATTTGAGAGGATAAAATCCTGTGGAAAGGGTTGCGGTTTACAGGAAAGCTGCAAATGGTACCAGGAAGGAGCAAAACATGAAACGTCATGCAATGGCAGTATCGATAAATGAAGGAAAAATGAATGAGTTCAAGAAGAAACTGGGAGAAATCTGGTCTGATTTAACTGCGTGGTTGGATAAGAATCAGGTAAAGAACTTTAGTATTTGGAATGCAGAAAACCTGATATTTGTATATGGAGAGTGGCAGGATGGCGCAGCATATCGTGTCGATGACGAGATACGAGGGATTGTGTCAAAGCTCGATGATACATTTACATGGATATCGACACCGGGGGAAGACATGCGATTGATGTATCATAATTTTGGAATCGTGCGTGAGCAGAAAGAACTCATTCGACACAGAGTATTTATGACAAAACTTTATGAGGGGTGCGAGGAAGAATACAAGCATCGTCATGATGAACTGATCGCACAGCGGGGAGATACAGTAGATTCGGGACCGGACAGCAATTTCAGTATCTGGAGTGCCGGCGGGTATATCTTTGGATACGATGAGATTGATGTCACAATGGAAGAGGAAGAGACAAGTGAAGCGCATACCAATGCGGTTGCATGGGAGACACGCCAGCTTGAGATTATGGAGTGGATCACAAACGATGTGGACTGGTTGACCGGGGAGCATCATGTTGGTAGTGTGAGATTGGCATGGCATGGATAAAAAGATATAAGAAGTGAAAAAATTACGGATAACTGAGCTGAACGGTTACCCGCAATTAATGAACATAGCAGATTTTTATGAATTAAACTGGGCATATTTCTTCGGAGATATGCCCACTGCTTTTGTAAATGCCTTTAAGTAATTGCTGTAATCGTTAAACCCACACATCTCGCAGGCTTCGGTCACGCTGTGTCCCTGACTGAGCAGAGACTTTGAAAGGGTCAGCCGTTTCGCAGTGATATATTTGTTGATTGTTGTTCCGGTTGCTGCCTTGAAAATGCGGCAGATATAGGAACTGCTCATATAAAAATGCGCCGATAAATCTTCTAAAGTCAAAGGCTCTTTGATATGTGAATTAATATAAGAAAGAATCTCATCGACCTGTGTGTGATATTTGGAGGTAGATTTCTCTTTCTCATTCTTTGCAGTATTGGCACATCTTGCCTGGAATGCCTGATTTAGAAATACCATCAATTCAAGAAATACGGCTTTGTCCAGCAAATCTTCACCAATCCCCTCATTCGATTGGAATTTATGGATGAAGTATATAAATCGGTTCTGTTCTTCCGGTGTCAGATGCACGCAGTGCGGCATATGAGTGTCTCGGAAACTGAAACAGTGGTTTAAGTCAGTACTTGGAGTAGAAAGCTGTGTCAAATAATCCGGGTCAATGGAAAGGATGATTCTCTCATGGGTTTCCTGGTCAATCTGAGTCAGATGATGACTTTCAAACTGGTTAATCAGGAAAATATCACCGGGATGGATATCATATAGACAATTATCAATCAGAAACTGTTTTCCACCGGAAATCGAGTAATAGATTTCGTAGCAGTTATGAATGTGCATATCCATGATCTTTTCATCACTATATAAATGAGCAAATGCAAAGGTGTGTGTGTCGATGCAATTTTTCATAGATTCTTTGCAGGTAGAACAGGCTTTCATATGGGTTTAACCTCCTTTTTGCGTGAGTGTATATAACGATAATGTTAAAAATATTGCAATGTTTGAACAGTTAGTCTATATAAAACATGCAAATCTTGAACTCTTATCTTGATTATACGAGGTGTGTTCAAAATATTCAACATTTACATCAACATTTCACAAGAAAAGGAATAAGGCGAATGGTATAGTATAGTCAAGCGATGAGGAAAGCTCATCAAAAAGCGAACAACTTTGTTTAGGCAAATCAAATAATCATGAAAAATGAAACAGGAGGATTATCATGGAAGTAAGAACAGCAGCATCACCAAGAGACGTGAAACATTACACAACAGACAGATTGAGAGAAGAATTTTTGATTCAGAATCTGTTCCAGGCAGACAAAATCAATTTGGTTTACAGCCACATTGACCGTATCATCACAGGAGCAGCAGTTCCGGTTCAGGAGAAGCTTGCGCTGACAGCAGGAGACGAATTGAGAGCGGAATATTTCCTTCAGAGAAGAGAAATGGGACTGATTAATATCGGTGGAGACGGAATCGTAACAGTTGACGGACGTGTTTATGAAGTAAATGCAAGAGACGGAATGTATATCGGACGTGGTTCAAAAGATATCACATTTGAAAGCAAAGATGCTTCATGTCCTGCTAAATTCTATCTGAACAGTGCTCCGGCACACGTTGCTTACCCAACAGTACACATCAAACTTGAGGGAGAACCTGAAGAGGGTGTTGTAATCGTAAAAGATGAGAACAAAGTGGAAATGGGAACACTCGAAGATTCGAACCACAGAGTAATCAACAAATATATCGTAACAGGTCAGGTAGATAGCTGCCAGCTTGCTATGGGTATGACAAAACTTCTTCCGGGAAGTGTATGGAATACAATGCCGGCTCATACACATGACAGACGTATGGAAGTTTATCTGTACTTTGACATGGAAGATGATGCATTTGTAATGCACTACATGGGAGAGCCACAGGAGACGAGACACATCATCATGCACAATGAAGAAGCTGTTATCTCTCCAAGCTGGTCAATTCACTCAGGATGTGGATCAAGAGCATACACATTTATCTGGGGAATGTGTGGAGAGAATCAGGACTATGGCGATATGGACAATATCGAGAATAAAGATTTGAGATAATCATTTTGAGGTACTCGGATTATGGAAGTGTGTAGCGTGAAACAATCCGTAGGTATCATAGTTGGGAAAACTTGTCCCAACATCATTTGATAAAGAATAATAATCCCTAACATATAAACTCAACATTATAATATAAGAAGAAAGAGAGGAATTTAACATGGTTAATTTTTCATTGGAAGGCAAAATTGCACTTGTAACCGGAGCATCTTACGGAATCGGATTCGGAATCGCATCTGCTTATGCAGAAGCAGGAGCAACAATCTGCTTTAATGACCTTAGTCAGGAAAAGGTAGATAAGGGAATCGCTGCATACAAAGAAATCGGTGTAGATGCACACGGATATGTATGTGATGTAACAGACGAAGCACAGGTTCAGGCTATGGTTGCTAAAATCAAAGAAGAAGTTGGAATCATCGATATCCTTGTAAACAATGCAGGTATCATCATGAGAAAACCAATGCTTGAGATGGAAGCATCTGAGTTCAGAAAAGTAATTGATGTAGACTTGAACGCTCCATTCATCGTTTCCAAAGCAGTTATTCCGGGAATGAAAGAAAAAGGACACGGAAAGATCATCAACATCTGCTCTATGATGAGTGAGCTCGGACGTGAGACTGTATCTGCTTATGCAGCAGCAAAAGGTGGATTGAAGATGCTCACAAGAAATATCTGCTCTGAGTATGGTGAATACAATATCCAGTGTAATGGTATCGGACCTGGATACATTGCTACACCACAGACAGCACCACTGCGTGAGAGACAGGCAGACGGAAGCAGACATCCATTTGACCAGTTCATCGTTGCTAAGACACCGGCTGCTCGTTGGGGAACACCGGAAGATCTTCAGGGACCGGCAGTATTCCTGGCATCTGATGCATCAGACTTCGTAAACGGACATATCCTGTATGTAGACGGAGGAATCCTTGCATACATCGGAAAACAGCCACAATAAGAAGCCTTTGAAATATCATAAAGCGATAATATATAAAAACAGTTCATTTTGTCTTGTTATGTACAAAATGAGCTGTTTTTTACGTTTAAACACGAAAAAGTCAATTGAAATTAGAAGTTTTTAAGATTTCATGTTAAACTTTTGTAAAACACCATATTTTTCCAAAAATATTTTTTATAATAAGAAAGTTGTAAATAAAAAATAAAAGAAAAAAGCGGAGCAATACTCCAAAACAAAACGGAGGAAAGTTATGTGGCAGGATGATTTGAAAATTTATTATCCTAATTTGAGCAAAAATCAGAACCTGTTTGATTTATAATTTTTTAGTAAATTTTAACAATGATTTCAAATAAGATAGGGGTGATTCCAGTGGTTAAATAGCGTACATTGTTACTGTTAATAAAAAAAGAGAGGTATAAGTATATGAAAAAATTATTATCTGTATTACTTTTTACAATTTTATCAATAATAATAGGAGCTTCAATATTGAGTGCCGAAAATAAAAATCCATCCACAAATGCAGAAATATCACAAATGTCAAATGCACATCTTTTATCAGAAACAGGAACTTTATTAGAATACCACCCTGATAAAAATGAAGCTATAGTACAAGTAGATAATTCCGATAAGCGCTTTTTATATGATAAAGTTACTTTAATTTTCACAGGTCCTACAAGTCAATATAAGATTGATTCATCAATGGTTGGTGAGAAAATCAAATTTTCTTATTTTAATAGCACCCCAACTGATAAACCAACCTTAGATATCTATTTAATTGACAAATTTGAAAATTAGCTTGTATACAGTTTTATCAGTGATACGGCTCAAACTTATTACTACTAAAAGAGACGAAAGCAGTATTCTCATTCTGTGTTTTTATTATATCTCTGTCCATGTGGAGCCAAGGTGTCCTTGAATATACCAATGTTCTCGGTTATCTTTAATACCTTTTCCGATGACATCTTTGGATTTCGGGTCTGCCATCCAACAGTCCAGGATATTAATTCCCAGTGAAGATGCATAGTGGATCAGTTCGATGCTGTCTTCTTCGGGATGGCGTTCCAACCACTCACCACCGAAACCAATTTCGCTGACTTGAAGATTTGTTTTTCCTAATCTGCGTGTTTTCATGTTTTCCCTCCTGATTTGTATATGGTTATTAAGATAAGGATAGCATAAAAGGATGCTATGTGACAGCACCCTTTTTATACAGTAGTATTTTATAAATTTATTCCAATCAGTCCACCTTTTTCTTCATACCCTGTATTCCACAATTCCTTTAGAGAAAATGTTGTTGCTTCCCCATAAGTTGCTACTGTAATAAGAAAATCATTGTCTGTCTCTTCATAACCGATGCACAAAAACCAATGCCAGACAAAATCTGTGAACTTTTTATCCTTATGTCGGAGCATTAGATATGGAACAGGAGTGCCGGAGTCAATCCTATTTTTGATGAACACAGCAGCCTCTTTTGCAGTATGTTCTCCGGAAAATTCTTCAAATCTTACATTTCCGTCAATGTCTTCCAGGTATTTTCCGAATCCTTCTGTGTATATCCAGAGTTTGTTTATGCCACTCATTCGGGGACGGAGATATGGTTTCATTTTCATAGCAAACTGAATGTAGTTTTCTTTATTCAGATGATCAATATCAAATGGATAAAGATTTTTCTTATTCTTATACTTGGCAAAGTATATACAGCAATCACATGCCGTTGCAGCGGCACAACCGCCCATATGCATTGGCAGGTCACGAAACCAGTCCTGGTTGCCTCCGATTTCGCCATTTATTATAAAATAATCTAATAGTTTTTTCATGTTAGATTGTTTCCTCTCTGTAAGAACGCAAAATATTTGTTTCATGAGCCTTAGTAAGCATACATATTTTGACACTCCCCACAGCTAAAGCAGGGGGATTCTTGCTTCAACCACTACTG
>DAVZKO010000061.1:0-16645 GCA_052272205.1 Schaedlerella sp.
CAGTAGTGGTTGAAGCAAGAATCCCCCTGCTTTAGCTGTGGGGAGTGTCAAGGGACAGGGATTCGCCGATGAAGTGTTCCGTGTGTTTCAGAATAAATATCCGGAGATTCAGTTAGAAGTTACCAATGCGAATAAAACTGTGTTGGGAATGATACGGCATGTGAAGCAGTAAGAAAACAATTGGAAAAGTAATTGGAGTAAACTATGGAGAATTGGATTCAGATAGGAAATAATCAAAAGAATAAAACGGACAGATACAGTGAGGATGAGAGAAACTATATTGTTCAAGGAACTGTATCTGTCTGGATAACAGAAAAAGGCTTACTACAGACGAACTCTGAGGATATTCGTATGCATCAGATTGTAAAGTATGTAGGTGAAAATCGTCAAAATCATGTAAGCCTGTCGGAACTTGCAGAGGAACTGTTTACTGCGACTTCTACATTATCCAGATTGTTTCAGAAACAGACAGGAATGAAATTTGCTGAGTTTGTAAACCGGGTGCGAATTCATTTTGCAGCAGAGGACTTACTTACAACTTCGAAGACAGCCACGAAAATTGCAGTGGACAATGGCTTCTCGAATGCTCCGGTAATGAACCGTGTGTTTCGACAATATTATCAGTGCACTCCGGTAGAATACCGAGAGGAGAGAAAAGAAGAAAAAGAGTGTACTCTGCAAAACGAGAAAGAAAATAAGAGTGAAAGAAATAAAAATAAATCTACACATGCGAAAAACAGTATAGTTGAAGTTAATGTGAGACGTAAAAGCAAGCTGACAAAAAATTGGAATCAGGCAGTGAATATTGGTTCGGTTTATAATCTGACACTTGCCAATTTACAATATCATACGGTTTATCTTACCGAAACGTTGGGATTCTCCTATGTTCGAATCTGGAATATATTTTCTAAGAAGATGATGATAACAGACGGAAAGACAAAAGGAAATTATAATTATGATTTGATAGATCTGGCATTGGATTTTCTTGTCTCACATCATATCAAACCATTTATGGATATCGGAAGAAGACCGGATACCGCATTGACAGCTATGGGGAATGCATTATATTTCGAAGAAGAATGCATTGTATTTCAATCAAAAGATATCTGGGTAGCAATGTTGGAAGATTTTATTCGGCATATTACAAAACGATATGGAAAAGAAGAGGTCGAACAATGGAAGTTTGAGATTTCTGGAGATATTGTTCATCTGGGCAAGAATCAATATTATTTGGATGAGAAGTATGATTACAAAGAGTGTTATGAGGTGTCATATAAAACAATCAAAAAGATGCTTCCCAATGTAAGTGTGGGTGGTCCATCCGATGTTACAAACAGTAAGAAATTTTTGGAGTCCTATATTCAATATAGCAGATTACATGAATGTTTACCGGATTTTATCACAGTATTATTGTTCCCATATGATGAAGTCGAACAAGATGGAAAGATAACATATTATCGTACGTTGTCAGAAGATTATGAGAATGAGAAACTAAAGTTGGTTCATCAAATTATGGAAGAGGAACAGATAGAAGAGAAACCATTATATATAGTGGAATGGAATAATTCGATTTCAAATCGTAACTTTTTGAATGATTCCTGTTTCCGGGCATCCTATGTGACAAAGAAAATTGTGGAAATGATTTCGCGGACGGATATGGTATGTCTTTGGATGGGGTCTGACTGGGTCAGCAATTATTTTGATACAAAGCGAATTGCAAATGGCGGAAGCGGTCTGATCACGAAGGATACAATTCGAAAACCGGTTTATTTTGCATTGCAGTTTTTGAATCAATTAGGCGAAGAACTTCTGGTACAGAATAAAGAATTAATCGTTACAAAAGAGACTGGAAAAGAGGTTTATCATATCATTGGTTTTCAGTATCAGAGATATGAAGATACTTATGTTGTTACAAATGAATCTGTTGATTCGCCGGAGAAAGTAAAGGAAATATTTACAGACGAACAGGAATGTAATATTGATTTCGTTTTGGAAAATGTGAAGGATGGCAGATATACAATCACATCGAATCGCATTTGCAGGGAAAAGGGAAGTATTCTGGATGAGTGGAAGAAATTTCAATTTGAAGAAACTCTTACCAACGAGGATATTAAATATTTGAGAGAGATCACGCAGCCTGAACGACGGATGGAAAAAGTAATGTCAGCGGATGGAATGCTTCAAATCAGCATGACATTGGGGGCGCAGGAGATTATATTGTTGCATGTATCAAAAGATGATGTATGATATGTGTGGCTTTCATAATAGAAGCTGTTTCTGCTAAAGTGATGATAGAACTGGAAAAAATTTAATAAAACATAATAGAGTCAGGTATGACATGCAATAAATGATAACAAAATGTTGCGCGTCATGCCTGCTTTTTCATGTAGAATGCAAAAATAGAAAAAGATTTGGAAAAGAAAAGAAAGAAAAAGGTAAAAGAAAAAGATAAGATATAAGTAAAGAAAACGAAGCAAGACAACAAACAAAGCATATAAGCAAAGTGACAAGGAGGAGTTAAAATGTATCAGTATGACAGAAAAGGACCAAAGCGTGGAGTTGCACTGTACAGCTATTCAGCAGAATTTGGTCTTACAAAATCATTGGAAGAATGTTTTGAAGATTTACACGATATGGGAGCTCATGGAATTGAGATTCTGGCAAATACACATATTGAAAATTATCCAAACCCAACAGATGAATGGGTAGAAAAATGGTTCCGTCTCTGTGATAAATATGAGATTGTTCCGGTAGAGTATGGTAACTGGATTGATTCTCATGTGTTGGGATATCGTGATCTGACAACAGAAGAATCTTACGAAATGCTGGCAAGAGATATTCGCCTGGCACATCGCTTGGGATTCACTGTTATGAGAACGAAGATGCCGGTTATCAATGATGCACTGGAGCCGGTAAAGAACTGGCGAGAGATTATCAAGATGGCATTACCGCTTGCGGAAGAGCTTGGAATTAAGATGTGCCCTGAGATTCACACACCATCCAATCTGAAAGGAAAGATGGTAACAGATTATGTTGATTTCATCAAAGAGACAGGAACAAAGAACTTTGGATTGAACATAGACTTTAGTGTATTCCGTACAGAATTCTCAGAGGGAGATTATCGTGATCCGAATTATACACCGAATGTACCGGAAGATTTGATTCCATTGTTACCATATATTTATTGCTGCCATGCAAAATTCATCAATATGAGCGATGAGTTCGAGGAGACAACAATCCCTTATAAAGAAATTATTGAGTTGCTGAAAGAACATAATTGGGACGGATATCTGCTGAGCGAATATGAAGGCGCAGACAAATATGACCCAGGGTATGAGGTAGGACAAACACTTAGAAAACATCACATTATGATGAAGAATTATATTGGCGATTAAGGAGGATTCGAAAATGGAAAGAGAAGTAATACAGTCTGTAGGATTTCGTAATATAAAAAAAGATGGCAATGTAACAGGATTTCAGTTCAAGATCAGACTTCCATATTATCGAGGTATCTTCTTAAGCCAGATCAGACCGGGAACATTGTTTGTAGACGGAGAGCGATTTGAAAAAGAAGATATCATCTGGAACATTCATGGGGAAGACTACACTTATGAAGAAATGAAATCAAATTTCCAGACACATTGGGATGTAACAGCACCGGCGATACTGAAAGTGAAAAAAGAGGGTGGACTCGCTCAGGGATTCCATGATTTGAAATATGGATTCTGCTTTACATCATCTTATATGCCTCCAATTATGCAGGATACTCTGAATCCGGACGAAGAAGCATTTATCTTCATGCCGGAGTTCGGACATCATGTGAATGAGAGACGATTGTTGATTGTGTAAATACAGATAAAATGAACAAGAAATAGCAAATAATTGTCGGAAAGATGATTATTTGCTATTTCTTTTTGGTAAACAAAAGTTATAATAATGATAAGTGTGAATAGAAATCGGAGGAACCACATGAAACTTACAGCATTAATAGACGAATTTGAACCAATCGAAATCAACAGAACAGAATTGTTCCAACACATAAAAAAGAAAACAGAAGCCGATGCACTTGTCGTTGTTACAAGTGGAAATTTTACACAAAAAGGCCTTCCGGCATCTGTAAGTAAGTACAAAAAAGCAGAGATTCTGAAGAAACAGGGAGCAGACATCGTATTGGAACTTCCGGTATATTGTACATTGACAACTCTCGATACATTCTCGTTTGCAGCAGTATCGATGTTAGAAAAACTAAATTGTGTGGATGAACTTGCAATTCTGTGTGAAGATGCAGATGAAAAATTGCTAAAAGATATGATTCAGTTCTTGTTTATCGAACCGAGAGAATATCAGCAGAAAGTAAAACTGTGTATGGAAAACGGAAAGAATTTTGTGACTGCATGTGCAGAAGTGACAGAAGAATTCATACCGGGAGCAAAAGCAATATTAGAGAAACAACAGAATGTTCATGCGATTGAATATGCAAAAGCAATGAAACGGATGTACAGTACGATGCAGATTTGCTTTGTGGATGTGAATGAATGGATTGAAAATCGAGAGGAAACAAAAGGCACTTCAGATAAGTATGTCAAAGGAGCAGATGCGATAACGAGATTTGAAACTCAGTTAGGAGAACAACTGATACAAAGACTGGCATTACATACAGAAGAGCAAAATGAGAAATATTTGAATGAAATATCAGGTGGTTATGCACCGATGACAAAACAGATTTTAAAAGTTTATAATGATTGTGGCGTTCAAAATGAGACTTCTTTTTTTGAACAGCTTACAAATGTAATATCAAACCAGAATCACCCAACCGAAGAATTAAGAAGATACCTTTTGAGAGTTCTCATTGGTGTACGTCATGTTGAAATATCCATTTGTGGGCTTTACAGTTATGCATTGTATGTGCGAGCAGTGGGCAATAATGAAGCAAAGGATATTTATGCGATGCTACAAGAACATTCTTGGATTCCGGTTTTGTCAGAAAGTGATGAAGCAGAAGCGCAGAAGAATATGGAATCGACTCAGATGGATGATTCCAGAAAAATGCTGCTGGAATTGGATTGGAAGGCACAGAAGTTGTATGGTATAATACATGGAAATGCACAAGAATAACCAATATCACTTTACATATAAAGCAATATGACGCGGAGCTGCTGGAGCGGGGAATAAAGAAATCACAAATCAGACATTATGGATTTGCGTTTGAGGGAAAGAAGGTTTTGATTGATGGAAACTAAGCCATCAATCAAAACCCTTTTCTGTTATATTGCATTCTTCCGATACTGCGTCGCAGTCATCTTCGTCGTCTCTTTAAACAGTTTATTAAACACGCGGATATCTGAAAATCCGGACTGCAGTGCAATTTCAGTAATCGAGTGCGAAGTTGTGATCAAAAGCCACTTCGCATGTTCAATCCTTGTATTCTTTATATATTCTTGAAATGTAATCCCCATATTCTTTTTAAAATATCTCGAAAAATACGAAGGACTAAAATCACAGAGAGAGGCACATTCATCCAGTGAAATCTGTCCGGTGTAATGTGTGGCGATATATTCCACCGCATTTTGCAGTTTTTCAATATTGGCATCCTGAGTGGACAATTGCTCATCGTCGCGAGGAAAATCTCGGATTGCGGTGAGGATTAAAAGGTTTGTAAATGTTTTGATCGAGAATTCCCACGCAAGTTTCTGCTCCAAATATTCTTCGTGCATATTGTAGATCAAAGCTTTTACCTTGGCATAGGTGCTTGAAGACCAAAAGCAGCTCAATGTTTTTACATTATAGAAATATTTTTGATAAATAGCAGAGCTGCTTGTGTTGGCATGTCCGGAACCTTCGGCGATTTCTATATCGAGTTCAATTACAAAACGTTCACATGGAGTGCTTGGTGTTAAGAGGGCATGATTGATGTAAGGTGGAATGATTGCAATCATGCCTTCTTCTAATACATACGGTTTTTGATTATAAAGGATAGAAAGTTTCCCTTTACGTACATGAATAATTTCCAATTCTTTGTGACAGTGATTTGGAAAAGCACCATGAGTGCTGGTGATGATATCCTTATAAGGAAATGAACTTGGCTTAAAATGAGTTTGATATTGCATGATATATTTTCCTCCTTGATTTACATATATTATGTCATTCGATTTAAACAAAATCAATAGAATGTCAAGATATATGTAATAGTGGGTGGGATATTACGTAGAAACAGTGAGAGAAAAAGCTATAATAAGAATCAGTTATTACGTAATAAGAAATCAAGAAACGGAGGAATAAAGCAATGGCTTTGAAAGTTGGGATTCAATTATTTTCTGTAAGAGATATGATGCAGGAAGACCCAAAGAGTACCATTAAAAAAGTAGCAGACCTGGGATACAAGTATATTGAACCTGCCAATCATCATGCACTGGAAGATGACGGAGTAGGATTTGGAGTATCGGCAGACGAACTGAATAAGATATTGGAAGAATCCGGTTCGCAGGTAGTGAGCAACCACATTTTCCCATTTACAGATGAAAATATTGACGGAATCATTGCATACAACAAGGCAATTGGCAACAAATATCTGGTATTTCCGGTTCGATATTATGCATCGAAAGAAGATGTCCTGGAATTATGCGATATCCTAAATCGATTTGGTGAGAAATGTAAAAAAGAAGGATTGATGCTTCTCTATCATAATCACTATCAAGAATTCCAGAAGTTCGATGGTAAAACGGTGATGGATTATATCGTGGAACTGACAGACCCACAGGCAGTTGGATTGGAAGTAGATACATTCTGGACAATGCGTGCAGGAATCGACCCGGTGGATGCGATTCGATATTTCGGAGACAGAATTAAACTGCTGCATCAGAAGGATTATCAGCCGGTGGAAGGGGAACCTGCCAATCTGTTTGAAAAATGGGGATATGACATGGACCTGACATCCAGTGAGAAATTCAAAGCAAGTTATTCCCATGACGGATTTACAGAGGTTGGTTGCGGAACGATGGATATTCAGAGCATTATCAATGCTGCAAATGAAATTGGCAGTGTGGAATACATCATTTTGGAGCAGGATTTCACAAAGCGTGACCAACTGGAAAGTGTTATTATGAGTATGGATAGCTTCAAAAAATACGAAGGAATCAGTTGGGATTAGGAATCGAAAAGGAAAAAGCACACTGTTTCGAGAAATGCATAGGACGGTGTGGTAAAAAGAACCTTTATACGGAAGGGAGATTGGGATGGAAACTTCAAAGAAAATGTCAAAAATGCAGAAGATGATTTATGGCTTGGGAGATTTCGGAAGTCAGTTCATCTGGACTTTTACAGGAAGTTATTTAACGATATTTTATACCGATATCGTAGGACTTGCTCCGGCAATTGTAAGTGCGATTATGTTTGGAGCACGAATCTGGGATGCGATCAATGACCCGATGTTTGGAACAATCGCAGAGAGAACACGAACAAAATATGGACGATTCAGACCATACATATTATTTGGAACCCCGATTATGGCATTGTTTTGTGTACTGACGTTCTCAGCACCATTGGGAAATGGAACGGCAAGGGTGATATGGGCGACGGTTACTTATATCGGACTTGGAATGCTGTACACAGCCGTAAACTTAAGTTATGGTTCATTGAGTTCGGTTATGACAACAGATTCGGAAGACCGAATCGAGTTGAACTTCTGGAGAATGATCGGCGCAAACGTAGGACAGCTTGTATTAAATGCAGTCAGCATGCCGTTGATCTTATTCTTCAGTGCAAAGGCACAGAAGGGTACGACTGTTGCAACTTCAAGCGGATACTTCTACACTTCATTTATCTTTGCAATTATCACATTGGTATTCTTTATGCTGGTATTCAAAAACAGTAAAGAAGTGATTGCAGCAGGAAAAGAAGAGAAAAAGATTCCGCTCAAGATGAGTGTAAAAACAATTATTGGAAATAAACCACTCATCTGTGTATTCTTGATGCTTATGAGTTACTGCATCGGTTTGAGTATTCATTCCGGATTACTCGTATATTACATTACATATGTAGTAAAACGTCTGGATCTTGCGACTGTTTTGATGACAGTTCCATCTGTATGCTCAATTTTGGTTATGTTCCTGACAAAAGGAAGCATTGAAAAAGTTGGTAAGAAGAAAATGCTTCTGATCAGTTACATCGGAATGTCGGTGGCAACAATTTTACTTGGAATTACAGACCCGAAAAATATTGTACTGATCGTAATCTTCCAGGGAATGTGGGGAGCTGCAAAGTTTGTATCTCCAATTTTGATGGGAAGCGTACCGGAATGTATCGATTATGCAGAGGATAAATTCGGAACAAGATGTGATGGTATTGCATACTCGTTTGTCAGCCTTGCAACAAAGTTGGGACCGGCACTTGGACCATCCATCGGATTGCTTGCACTTGGTTCAAGCTATGTTGCAAATGCAGAGCAGAGCGCAGAAACTCTTGCACGAATCAATTTCGCAGTAAACTATCTGCCGGTTGCATTTTTACTGCTTGGAATTATTCCGGTTATCTTGTATCCGCTGAATAAAGAGAAAAATGAAGAAATCAAACAGCGTCTGGACAAGAAACACGCACAGGATAACTAGGAAATGTTTATGTGTAAGAAAAGTTGAGCTACTTGATAGATATAACAGAATATAAAGTTGAAATAAGAAGATAAGAAATGAAAATAGCAAATATTATTGTGATGAAAAGGAGATCAAAGTTATGAAACATAGAATTGGTATTGTAGGTTGCGGTGGAATTGCACATCAGAAACATTTTCCAGCATTGACAAATGCTGCAGACAGAGTAGAATTGGTTGCTTTTTGTGACTTGATTCGAGAAAGAGCAGAAGAAGCAGCAAAAGAATTCGGTGCACCGGGAGCAAAAGTATACGAAGACTATCATGAACTGCTCAAGGATGAGAGCATTGAAATCGTCTATGTACTGACACCAAACGTTGCACATTGCCCAATCAGTGTGGCTGCATTTGAGGCAGGAAAACACGTATTATGTGAAAAACCAATGGCTGCATCCGTAGAGGATGCGGAAAAGATGATGGAAGCATGGAAGAAGAGCGGAAAAATGTTCACGATCGGATATCAGAACAGATTCCGTCCGGACAGCCAGACAATGAAACGTATGTGCAACGATGGAGAAATGGGAGAAATCTACTATGCTCAGGCGCATGCACTGAGAAGAAGAGGAGTTCCGACATGGGGCGTATTTACAGATAAAGCTCAGCAGGGAGGCGGTCCATTGATCGATATCGGAACACATTCCTTAGACCTTACATTATGGCTGATGGATAATTATGAGCCGGCAAGTGTAACCGGTGTGACATTTGATAAACTCGGTAAAACATTACAGCCACAGAATCAGGGCAATTTCCTTGGAACATGGGATCCGGATACATATGAAGTTGAAGATGCAGCATTTGGATTCATCACAATGAAAGATGGTTCGCTGATTACATTGGATGCGACATGGATCTTGAACTCAACAGAAGAGAGATGTGCTTCAACATACCTGTGCGGTACAGAAGCAGGAGCAGAGTTGACTGGTGTTGGCGGAAGTAATAACTTGAAATTGTACCTGAACAAAGTAATGGGTGGAAAACAGGTTAAGATTGATGTAGATACAAGTGCAGGTGGAGTTGATTTCTTTGAAGGAGACAGCACAGAGCCAAAAGATCTGGAGTGTAAGACATGGCTTGATGCAATCGAAGGCAAAGGTGAACTGGTTGTAAAACCAGAGCAGGCGTTTGTAGTCACAAAGATTCTGGATGCAATTTATAAATCAGCAGAAAGTGGAAAGCAGATTGTATTTTAATGTCAGAAAGTAAAAAGCGGGTAGCAATTATCCGCTTTTTTCGATAACAGAAATTTATGAAATAAGGAGTGCAAAGCAATGAAGTTAGGATTCGTATCAGCGATTTTAGATCAAAGCACCTATGAAGAAATGATGGATACCGCAAGTGAACTTGGATTTGAATGTGTCGAGGTTGCCTGCTGGCCGCAGGGAAAAGCAGAGCGGAGATATGCTGGGGTATCACATATTGATGCAGAAAGAGTGCTGGAAGAGGAAGCGTATGCAAATAAAATTCTGGAATATGCGAAAGAAAAGCATGTTCAGATTTCTTCCCTTGCGTACTATCCAAATACAATGGATGCAGACTTGGATAAGAAAAATGCAGCAGTTGAGCATTTGAAAAACCTGATTAAAGCAAGCAAGAAATTGGGCGTTGGAATGGTTACCACATTTATCGGACGTGACCAGTCTAAGACCGTGGAAGAAAATCTGGAGTTGGTAAAAGAAGTATGGCCGCCGATTATCGAGCTGGCAGAGAAAGAAGGGGTAAAGATTGCAATCGAGAACTGCCCGATGCTCTTTGGACCAGATCAGTGGCCGGGCGGACAGAACCTCATGACAACGCCTGCCATTTGGAAAAAGGTATTTGAAATCCTGCCGTCTGATAATCTTGGAATCAATTATGATCCGTCACATTTTGTATGGCAGATGATCGATTATATCAAACCGATATATGAATTTCAGGATAAGATTTTCCATGTCCATTATAAAGATATCAAAGTTTATCCGGATAAGCTGAATCAGGTGGGAATCATGGCATATCCGCTTGAGTTTATGTCACCAAAACTTCCGGGACTCGGAGACGTGGACTGGGGCAAATATGTCAGTGCACTGACGGATATCGGATATGATGGATATACTTGTATCGAAGTGGAAGATAAGGCGTTTGAAGGAACGAAAGAGAAAGTGTTGGATTCGTTGAAGCTGAGCAAGAAATATATGGAACAGTTTGTGATATAGAATGCGTGGGAACGAGTTCACAACATGATGACAAAAAAGTACATACATTTTTTGTCATAAGAAATTTAAAAAGTTAAAATAAGACTGAAAATGACATAAAAATGGATAGATAAAGAAAAGTTTTTTTAATAGCAAAAATATATAATTGATGTATAATAAAATCAAGTAAAAAAGAAGGGAGAAATTACTATGAAAAAGAAAATTTTAGCAACACTTCTTGCTGGTGTTATGGTTCTGAGCCTTGCCGCATGTGGAAGCAGCGATTCAGGAAAAGACAGCAGCGACGACACAACAACATCTGACAACGGTTCAACACACATTTATGTGTTAACAGCAGCCGAAGATCATGGCTGGACAGGTTCCGTTGCAACTTTCGCGAAAGAAAAAGTAGAGGAGATCAACGGAGACGGTAATTATTCCGCAGAAGTAATCACTTCTTCAGACGCAGCAGAGCAGATCACAAAGATCGAAGATATCGTAGCAAGTGGAGAAGAAGACATTGCAGTAGTTGTACAGCCTATGGACGACACAGTACAGTCTGCAATCCAGCAGTTAGCAGATGCTGATATCCCATTTGTAGAGTTTGACCGTATTATCGATGCAGTAGCTCCAAGCGCTGTTTCTAACGTAAAAGGTGATAACCAGGGAATCGGTGCAGGTGCAGCAGCTTACTTTGTAGAGCAGGGAATGAAACCTGGTGACAAAGTATATGTTTACGAAGGCGACACATCTTCAGTTACAACGTTACGTGACAGCGGATTCACAGACTACCTTACAGGCGAACTTGAATTCGGTGGAGAGAAGATTGCAGACGATGCAAAATGGACAGAGGACGACCTCAAATCAATCACATACTCAGGAGCTATGAACTGGAGCCGTTCTGATACAAAAGAATCATTTGAGTCTCTGATGGGAGATGCTTCCAATGCTGATATCAAATGGATCTACGCTCAGGATGATGAGTTGACAATGGGTATCTTAGAAGCCCTCAACGGTGGTGGAATCAGTGATTCTACAAAAGATGCTTTCTATGCTAACAAACCTGTAATCACAGGATGCGGCGGATTAGACGAACTTTACGAAGTACTTCGCGGTAACTCATACCAGGATATCGCTGAGAAACTTGGCGGAATCATGTCAGTTACATACAGCCCATCTATGATTCAGACAGCAATCCAGGATATGGTTGATTATCTGGATGGCAAAGATGTAGAACAGGATCACGTAATCGAGTGTGAAGACGTAACACCTGACAACGTTGCAGATTATCCTTCATTCTAAATCTTATAGATAGAAGTTATAGGGAAAGTTGATACGGGAGTCTGCTTGCAGACTTCCGTATATTTTACTGTGAACACTTAGCGAGGTATTTCACGAGCTTAGTGAGAACGTACACCTCGACACTTGGCGAGGTATTGTCGAGCCTAGTGACGATGGTGTTACCTTACTGTGAACACTTAGCGAGGTATTTCACGAGCCTAGTGAGAACGTACACCTCGACACTTGGCGAGGTATTGTCGAGCCTAGTGACGATGGTGTTACCTTACTATGAACACTTAGCGAGGTATTTCACGAGCCTAGTGAGAACGCACACCTCGACACTTAGCGAGGTTTTGCTTACATATGAGCATCTATAACATTTACTTGTGAGTGAAAAATGTTATAATAAATATAGGTGTTGATCTGTCAGCAAAATCGACAGAAATAGAGAGAAAAGCGAGGAGGAAATGTACATGAAACGACTGGAAATGAGTGGAATTTACAAAGCATTTAATGATATTCCGGTGTTGAAAGATGTGCATCTGACAGTGGAAGCGGGAGAAGTACATGCACTGCTTGGTGAGAATGGTGCCGGAAAATCAACATTGATGAATGTATTGACCGGAGTATATCGAAGAGACGCCGGAAAGATTCTGTTTGATGGAGAAGAGCTGAATAATACAACAGTCAAACAGACCGAGCAGCAGGGAATTGCATTTGTACATCAGGAACTGAACCTGTTTAACGATCTGCTGGTTTATGAAAATATTTTCCTGGGGAAGGAATATACGAATAAATTCGGAGCGCTGGATAAGAAACGGATGAAAGCAGAGGCAAAAAAATTATTTGCTGAACTTGAAGTGGAGATTGATCCGGATGAGAAAGTAGAGGAGTTGACTCCGAGCCAGAAGCAGTTACTTGAGATATCCAAAGCATTGTTTTTTAATGCGAAGTTATTAATTTTAGATGAGCCGACGACTTCTTTGAACAATCAGGAGATTGAGCATCTCTTCCGTATTATCCGAAGATTGAAAGAAAAGGGAACGTCCTTTATTTTCATTTCTCACAAGATGCCTGAGATATTTGCAATTGCAGACCGCTATACGGTATTGATGAACGGAAACTTTATCGGAGAAGGTAATATTGCGGATACGAATCCGGAAGCAGTTACAAAGATGATGGTTGGTTCTAACTATAATGCAGAAGAGAATTATCAGCCACGAACATGTGGAGATACTATTTTAAAGATTCAGAACTTTACAGGACATGGATTTCGCAATGTTAATCTGGAAGTGAAGAAAGGTGAGGTCATTGGAATGACCGGACTGCAGGGTTCCGGAAGCAGTGAGCTGCTGCAGGGAATCTTTGGTGTGACACATACAGATGGAGGAGTGATTCAGGTCAACGGAGAGAATGTTCCGCTCCATTCTATACATAAAGCAATGAAGCATAAAATTGCGATGCTTCCGGCGAACAGAAAAGAGAATTCGGTTATCGCAGATATGAGTCTGTTGGAGAATATGTATCTGGCGGAGCACACATTGTCGGCAAAACAGTTCCAAATCTCAAAGAAAAAAGAAGAGGGACGATTTGAAAAATATAAGAAACTGTTGAATGTAAAAGCACAGGACAGTGCGGACCCGATCACTTCACTTAGCGGTGGAAATCAGCAGAAAGTATTCCTTGCAAGATGGTTGAATACGGAAGCAGAGATCCTCTTGCTTGATAACCCGACACAGGGAATTGACGTAGGTGCAAAAGCGGAAATTTACAAATTGATTTTGGAACTTGCAGAATCGGGAAAAACGATTTTGATCAATACATTGGAGATCCCGGAATTACAAAAAGTTGCAGACCGATGTGCAGTCTTTTATGACGGAGAGCTTGTAAAGATGTTAAAGCATGAAGAGATCAATGAAGAAACCGTTATGATGTATTCTACAAATGCAGTAAATGCAGGGGAGGAGCGATAAGGATGAAAGCAAAGAAATCAATGTTGGGAAAGATATGGTCCCGTTATAATTATGTGTTTGTATTTTTAGTAATCTTTTTGGTATATGCATTATCCAGCAATGGATTGACTTGGAATGGTGTTATGAACATCTTCCGTCATTCCGCAGTAGTCGGAATCATTGCACTTGGTATGGGACTGGTGTGTCTGACAGGTGAGATTGATCTGTCGGTAGGTTCGATGCTGGCGATGGTCAGTGGATTTGCAGTTGTTATCTTCAATATGACAGATAATATTTTTGTAACATTATTATTTACAATTGTATTTGGTGCAATATGTGGATTGGTCAATGGTGTGTTAGTCGGTGCGGTAGAGATGCCTGCGTTCATCGTAACACTTGCGACCATGTTGATTTATCGTTCGGTAGCACAGTATGCATGCCAGCATATTTCCAAAGAATTATGCGGAGGCGGAAGTTCGGTATATCGTATGACATCCAGTCATAATTCATTTCAGACACTCTATCAGTTTGGTAATGGAAAGGTTCTGACCATTCCAATCGTCGGATTGATTCTTCTTGTTATGACAGCATTGGTTGTATACCTTTCAACAAGCACAAAGTTTGGTAAAAAGGTATATGCGATCGGAAGTAATGAAAAAGGTGCAAGAATGTCCGGTATCAATGTCAGTGCAATGAAAGTGATCGTATTCATTTTTGCAGGTGTTATGACAGGTATTGCAGCATTTTTATGGATTGCAATGAACGGTTCTTCAGATCCTGCTACAACTGGTAAGAGTTACGAGATGTATGCAATCGCAGCAGTAGTTCTTGGTGGAATCAGTATGT
Source organism: Schaedlerella sp. (assembly GCA_052272205.1). Taxonomy (GTDB): domain Bacteria; phylum Bacillota; class Clostridia; order Lachnospirales; family Lachnospiraceae; genus Schaedlerella. The sequence continues at coordinate 14,889 of DAVZKO010000061.1, forward strand.
CAGGTGGAAAAGGAAGATGCCTTGGAATTCTGTTCGGAGCAATGTCCTACACCATCATTGATAAGATCATCGTAGCTTTGAAGATGGATTCACTGATCAACGATGCAATCAAAGGAACCATTTTGATTATCGTAATCCTGATCCAGTTGGCAGGACCAAAGATTAAAGAACTTGTAACAAGCAGAAGAAAAATTAAAGCATAGATATGGAAGGAGTAAGCTCTGCAGAACATGAAGGAATTTGTGTTTTGCAGAGCTTTTTCAATATGAAAATGGATAGAAATAAGCCGATGATCATTGTGAAAAACACAATGGAAACAAAACGACAATGTGAAAATCTGGAATTATTATACGTGATACGCGGAGAAATGAATCTGGTGATTGAAAAAAAGGAGTATCATTTTCAGGAAAAAGACATGGTTGTATTGCAGCCGGGAACATGGTATAGCTGGAAGACTGGGGATGATGAAAAAGAAATTCTGCTCTGCAAGATTATGATGGAACCATATCAGATGCAGAAAGTAATGTCCGGGAATCAAAAGATAATTGTGTGTAACAGCGTGGAAAATCCGAATAAAGATTATGGAAGAATTCGATATATCGTGGACAGTATGGTGAATAAATATATAAAAAATGAAACAGAATTCGTACTAAAAAGTCTTTATTATACATTATGGGAAACGATAAAAAATGGATTTTCTGAGGAAGATAAAACGAATAAAGAGCAAAATAAGCGCATGCAGGAACTGTTACAGTATATTCAGGAACACTATGCGTTGCCGCTGAGTTTGAAAGGATTAGCGGAAAGATATTATATGTCAGATTCTTCTTTGTCGAGAGAATTCAAAAAAGAAACAGGAGAAAATTTTGTAGAATATCTTCGGAAAATCAGGCTTCAGAAAGTAAGCGAGGCACTTACCAATACAGATAAAACCATATCGGAAATCGCATATGCAAGTGGTTTTTCGGATATCTCCGTTTTAAATAAAAATTTCAAAAAAGTGTATGGAATGTCACCTGGAAATTATCGAAAAAGCAAGTATGCAATGCAAATGACGGAGCAAGATGAGGGGGAACTGGCAGAAATCAAGGAATATCTGCTTGAACAAGATACAGAGAAAGAAAAAGAAGTAGAAACAGGTAAGGAAAAGAATATTATTTCCGTAGATGTCAGGCAGTATCACGAAGTGAAAAATCCACATTTGAACTGTATCAATGCAGGGATGGCAGCGGATTTGTTGGAGGCGAAGGTGCAGAGACAAGTGCGGTTTGCTGTGGAAAATCTGCATATTCAATATATCCGAATATCGAATATTTTTGCAGAAGAGATGAAGCTTCGACAGGGACATGAGTGTAAAAACCTAAATTTTGAAAAAATGGATGAGATTTTTGACTTTCTTAGTGATATCGGTGCATTTCCGTTTCTGGAACTTCCTGAGAAGCAGCAAAAATATGTGATTGATATTGGCAGTGGAGAAAAAATCTGGAATAAGGATGTAAGTGAGATCATTGAATCGAGAGAAGAATGGGAATGTGTATTTGAACGGTTTCTTCAGCATATGATTGAGCGTTATACGCTTGGAACGGTCGACCAATGGATATTCGAAGTGGCAGATGATATTGAATGCGGAACCGGAGCGTCGAAAAATATCCCTTATGAGGAATTATACAGCAGTACCTATCACCTTGTGCGGAAATATTTGCCGGGAGCAAGAACCTTTTAGATTCAAAAACAGCATAGAAAAATTCAGAAACATC
>DAVZKO010000062.1:0-16214 GCA_052272205.1 Schaedlerella sp.
GACCAGATGCTGCCGTTGTTTTACCTGCTTTACTCCGACGAGGACGCAGGTATGTGCTTTAAATCCTGTGATCGGCAGGGAGCGGGAGCATAAAAATGCATTTGCGCCGACGGCGCCTAAGAAGGTGCTGGTTGCCGGAGGAGGCCCCGGGGGAATGGCAGCGGCTTTGCAGGCTGCGGAACGGGGGCATGAGGTAATTCTGTTTGAAAAAGAGAGCCGTCTTGGGGGAAAGCTGCTTTCCGAAGAGTATGTTCCGTTCAAAGCAGACCTTTTTGCCTATGCCGCAGTTCAGGCAAAAAGAGTTCTTGCTGATTCTCGGATCGAGGTGCGGCTGAACACGGAGCTGACTGGAGAATTGGCAGCAGCAGAGCATGCAGATATCATTATGTGCGCCGTTGGGTCAAAACCAATCATTCCGCCGATTCCCGGACTGAAAGAGAGTCCTAAGGTCGTGGGACTGGAGGCATTGGACCATGAAGAGCCGGCCGTGGGGCAGAAGGTTGTGATTTTGGGAGGCGGACTGATCGGAAGTGAGAGCGCGGTATACCTGGACGGATTGGGAAAAGAAGTGTCGGTCGTGGAGATGCGTGGCGATTATGCGCCGGACGCCCCGGCACTGCATAAGGTGGCTTTGAAATCTTATTTTGAGAAAAGCAAAGTAAAGATTTATCTAAATACAAAAGCAAAAATGGTCACGGAGGAAGGGCTATTGTGTACGGATCCGGATGGAAATGAGATGCTGCTTGAGGCAGATACGGTTTTTATGGCGGCAGGTATGCGGCCCAATACGGAGGCCGTGGAAGAGCTTCGGTATGCTGCGCCGCGTTTCTTCCAGATCGGTGACTGTGTCAAAGTGGGAAAAGTATATGATGCGGTAAATGGCGGATACTATGGAGCAATCGATATTTAAAAGCAACAATTCAGCTTATGTATACTGCAGCAATCCAGCGGATGAGAATTGTGAGAATGAGGGGGAGAAGTTAAAGCAGCCTGTCAATAAGGCTGCTTTTTACTTTATAGGAAATTCTTCGGAGTCTCCTATAACATAAAACACAGGGCAGGAATGGAATGACGCTACAGTTGACATTGCAGAGATACATTGCATCCAGTGTTGAATCGAGCTATTACACCACGTGAAGCTGCTAGGCTACAGAGCTTTCCAGATTGGTATCAGTATGTAGGCCCTTATGTACAGTTTCATGGCGCTAAGGAACAGGATAAATATGAACAAATAGGAGATGCTATTCCTCCTTTACTAGCTCATGCTATTGCAAAGGAATTGGTCAGAGTATTAATAGGAGATCATGATAATGAGTGATAATACAGAAGATACATTGGGACTTTGGGGTATGGGTTTTAACAAAATATATGGAGCGTTGGCAGAGAGGCTGATTGTACCGGATTGCTAATCTGGAAATCTTTTGTAAGGATTCAGAGGTTCGGATTCTCTATACTTCGTTTATGCTGCGGCCACCCAGTTGGTGGAGCAATGGTTGTCAACTACTCTTGACAATGTCAGGAGTAGTTGGCTTTTTGCTGCCTCCTGATATAGCAAAAATACCATTGTTCGGAATTTTCTGTAATAAAAATTTTGTTTTATTTTTTATCATATAAGAATGTAGGAAAACCTACACGCTTATATGATATTTTTTGTATTTTAATTTTCCTCAATCATGTATTGCATCTGATCCTTTAGTCTGTATGATAGTCCATTTATGTTTATCACAGAACAGTGATGCAGCAGTCTGTCAAGCAAAGCGTTAGTCAGTACTGGCTCCTGAAATATATCAGACCACTTTGAAAATGGACTGTTTGTTGTTATTACTGTTGACAGCTTTTCGTATCATTTTGCTATGAGATTAAATCCAGGGCAGGATTTTGATGAACTGCCAGAGCGTTATGTGATCTTCATCACCAGAGACGATGCACTTGGTTATGGACTTCCGATTTATCATATAGACAGGAAGATCGAAGAAGTCAGTGAAAATTTCAAAGATGAGGCTCATATTATTTATGTAAATTCTAAGAAGCAAGAAGATACTGAGTTAGGCAGATTGATGCACGATCTTCACTGTAAGAATGCGGAAGATATGCATAGTAAGATACTTGCAGACAGAGTATACGAATTGAAGGAAACACAGAAAGGGGTGGAATTCATGTGCCGTGAGATGGAACAGATTTATAGTGAAGGTATTGAAAGTGGTGAGCTGAAAAAAGCAAAAGCCTCAGCATTATCCATGGCTGCAAATGGAATGAAAGTTGATAAAATAGCCCACTATCTTAATGTGAGTGCTCAAATGGTGCAGAAATGGATTGATGAGAGCATGAGTGTTACAAAATAACAACAGAATCGTAATGAAGCTGCCGGAAAAAATGATTTATCTGGTGGCTTCTTTTTATATTGATATATAAAATATCTGTACTAGTTCTGTAGAACTATTGTAATATCTACGGATTCTGTATCTTTTGATTATCCATCGGTATACTAATTTTAGACCGAATTATCGTTCTGAAGGAGGTGTTACGATGGATTTAAAAGCGGTTGGTCAGCGAATCAAGGCTGCAAGAGAAGCAAAAAATCTTACCCAGGAAGAACTGGCAGTGCTGGTAAATTTAAGTACAACACATGTCAGTGTGATAGAAAGAGGAGTGAAAGTAACAAAATTGGATACCTTTGTAGCAATCGCCAATGCACTTGATGTATCGGCGGATGCACTGTTGATAGATGTTGTGACACATTCTGTTACAGGTGTTACCAATGAATTGTCTGGTATGATAGAAAAATTGCCAAAGAACGAACAGAAAAGAGTTTTAAATGTGGTCAGAGCTTTGGTAGACTAATAGAATTAATTGCGAAATAGAAGGGCATAAAGCTCTTCTTTTTTTGTCTATTTTTATGAATCCATTTGTAAAACCCGTCTTTTTTCACGATTAAAACCATGGCATAGCAGTTCTAAAGAACTACATCTAATTCTCTATAATTGGAGGCAGACAAATGAGAGAGAAAACTATTTATGAAAAGAATTTTAGGTATTGAACCCATTTCTGACGGATATAAAGAATTTCGCATCCAACCAATACCAGGTGGAAACTTACAGTTTGCACAAGGGAGTCTCGAAACGAAATATGGACAAATTCATGTGTCGTGGAAATTCAGTCAGGAAGAATTTTTCTTGAATTTCTCTGTTCCAAATAACACATATTGTACAGTATGCCTTCCAGATGGGACTTGTGATAAAGTAAGCAGTGGACAGTTTGAATATAAAGTGGAGAAATTGAAGATTGCCGATGAATACAGGAATGATATGAAATAGATTCACAGACGAAGCCCTGATGTTGTTTTAAATTGCAGCATCGGGGTTTTCTTTGACTATGTAAATAGTTTGTGCTTAAAAAGATATTTTACAATATTTCTCATAAAGAAAATAATATATTACAACAATAAAAAAGATTTTACAAAATATTAGGGGCGAAATTTGATAGAATTTAAACATATCAAGCAGATATGATGAGAATAAAAAAGGGGGACAGGGACAGTGATACATTACAGAAGAGTTAAATTTAATTCAGGTTAAAACATAATTCGGCCATAAAAAAGATAAAGATGTATTTGAGGAGAAAGAATATGAAGAAACAGGCATTTAACCCATACCTTCCATCTTATGAATATGTACCTGATGCAGAACCTTATGTTTTTGGGAATCGGCTGTATGTATATGGAAGCCATGATGCTTTTGGCGGGAAAGGATTTTGCGTAAATGATTATGTATGTTATTCTGCACCGACTGATGATCTGGGAAATTGGAAATATGAAGGCGTAATTTACAGAAGAACACAGGATCCGGTGAATCCAAAGGGACGTCAGTATATGAATGCACCGGACGTTTGTCAGGGACCGGATGGAAGATATTATCTTTATTATCAATTGCAACTGCAGAATACTACGTCTGTTGCAGTGGCAGAAAAACCAGAAGGCCCCTTTGAATACTATGGTGTCGTCAGACATCCGGACGGAAGACCCTACGGATTAAAGAAGGACGCATACAATTTTGATCCCGGCGTACTATTGGATGATGATGGAAAAGTTTATATGTATACCGGATTTTCACCGGACAGTGGTCTGCTCCGCTTTCTTATGGAACGGAGAGGCGGTACATACAAAGGCGGATCTGTGGTAGAGCTTGAACCGGATATGTTGACTCTTGCAGGAGAGGAAGTGCCAACGATCCCCGGAAAATTGTATGCTGCAGGGACAGAGTTCGAAGAACATCCTTTTTTTGAAGCAAGCTCCATCCGGAAAATCAATGGGAAATATTATCTTATCTATTCTTCCACTTTGAGTCATGAGCTGTGCTATGCGACAAGTGTTCATCCTCTTGGGCCATGGAAATATGGTGGGACTATAATCAGCAACGGTGATATAGGACTTGAGGGAGTAACAGAAGAAAATGCCCGTAATTTTACTGGAAATACCCATGGGGGAATGGTCTGCATAAATGGTCAATGGTATATTTTTTATCATAGACAGACAAATCATCAGATGTGCGCCCGTCAAGGTTGTGCAGAAAAAATCAAAATTGAAGAAGATGGAAGTATAAAACAGACAGAATTAACATCCTGCGGATTAAACGATGGCCCTCTTCGGGCAAGTGGAAAATATGAAGCACGAATTGCTTGTAATCTCTTAGGGGCAAAAGGAACTTATAAATATAGTAAAGTGTCATGCAAAAATTTAGAGTATCCTTATTTTACCCAGTCAGGTACAGATCGTGAATCTATTCCAGACCAATACATAGCGAATATGAAAAATGGTGCAACAGCAGGATTTAAATATTTTGATTTTGATACAGAGCATCCCACTCGTATTAGCATAGAAGTAAGAGGAAAGGCAAAAGGAAAAATATGTGTGTACACTAATCCGAAAATGCAGTCAGTTGCAGAAATTCCAGTAGAAGCTGAAGTATCATGGAAGAATTTTACAGCAGATTTGTCGAGGATCGATGGCGTAAGGGCATTGTATTTTATGTATAAAGGAGTTGGATATATTGACTTCAAATCCTTTATTTTGGATGATAAAAAAATATAATCCTTTGAAAGTTTGAGTGATTAGTAAAAGTCAAAAAGTAGTCAAAAAAGTAAATACAATTTTTATATGAATTGATTGGAGAAAAAACATGAGTGAAAAAATAAAAAATAATGTAAGTGTAGGAAGGGTTTTTGCGTGGAGTACAAGACCAATTGCCCTGGGGGCAATTACCATTATCATTGGGTACCTTTCCATCTATTGTACGAATACATTGCATATGGAACCGGCACTGGTTGGAACATTGATTATGGCAAGTAAGATTTTTGATGGAATAACGGATTTGCTTGCCGGGTGGCTTGTCGATAATACGAATTCTAAAATGGGAAAGGGACGCCCTTATGAGTTGAGCTTGATAGGGGCATGGATATGTACATGGGCACTGTTTTCTACACCAGAAAGTTGGGGAACAGTAGGAAAATGTATTTGGCTGTTCCTTCTTTATACGTTGGTTTTCTCTATTTTTTCGACCTTGTTGAATGCAGCAGAAACCGCATATATGATTCGTGCATTTGGTGATAAGCTTTCAGTTTCAAAAGTATCTGCTTATACCGGGATTGTTGTTACAGTAGGATCAATTGTAATTGCAGTACTGTTTCCTATGTTAGTCGGCAGTTTGGCTACATCAGCATCCGGATGGAGCAAACTGATTCTTATGTTTGCAATTCCTCTTACAATACTCGGAATGATTCGTTTTTTTGTAATTAAGGAGACTTATGTCGAAGAAGATGAAAAAACGAGTAAACTCTCTTTCAAAGAGATTATTATGGCCATGAAAAGTAGATACATTTGGTTAGCTTCTATCGGAGTTGCAATTTCCAATTTGATTTTAGGAATGGGGGTAGGCTCCTATTATTTTGCGGAGGTTGTTGGAGACATTGCAAAACTATCAGTGGTGACAATTTTTACTTCTTTGAACGTACTGGCAATGGTAATTTTTCCTGTATTACTTAAAAGGTATTCAGTAATGCAAGTGGCGGCAGGAGTAGCAGTGGTAGGTTCTGTAGGATATATGATTAATTTCTTTGCAGGTGCAAATATGGGGCTTTTAATAATAGGCGCTCTGCTTGGCTCATTTGCAGGATTACCTTTTAGTTATTTACGAGCTGTGATTTGTATGCAAATTGCAGATTACAATGAGGCAAACAACATGGCGCGCATGGAAGCGACACTTGCAGCAGTGATGAATTTTTTGGGGAAAATAGGAAGCGCATTAGGGTCGTTTATGGTAGGAGGATTATTGAGTATGAGCGGTTATAATGGGGCACTGGAAGTGCAGCCTGACAGTGCAATTTTTATGATCAGGGTTCTCTATGGTCTCGTTCCTGCAATATTTACTATTCTTACTGTGTTGTGTGCCGTTGGATTTAGACCATTAGATAAATGGACAAGGGAGAATGAGAAGTGAAATATTATTGTAATCCAATGAATCTGGAATACCGTTATCAGTTCATGAAAAAACGTTATGTGTACGGGGAGATTCTTTTAATATGAATTGGATTTGTGAAGTTGATCCAATAATAATAAATAAGAAAAAAGTAACTAGAGCCATTGAGAATTTATATTGTTTTACCGTAGGGAGGTATGTATAATGAAAAACAATGAGTTTAATTATGAAGAATTACCAGCAATCGTTTCTATAGGAGAGCTTACTTATAATCTAAATGAAATAGAACATCAATTTTATATGTTTGACCATCGGATGGTAGGCTGTATTACATTGCTTTGCACTCGTCCTGTGGAAAAAGGAAAAGGCGTGATAACTATAGATGGCGTAGAAGTGAAACGTTGGTTTCTGACAAAAATGAATTTTGGTGATTATGGACGTATATTAACCTTGGTGATTCCGGTTCGTGGAGTATTGCGGGAATATGGAAAAACCTATCAATTAGTATTAAAAGGGTTCACTGGAACAGATGGAACAGAGCTAGGAGAGTTTTCTTTCACAATAAGTACTAATGAAAGGCCGCATATAGATTTGAATTATGAAGAACATGATAAAATTGCCCGGCAAGCAGCAGAAGAAGGTATCGTTTTGTTAAAAAATGATAACGTACTCCCGTTGCCACATGGTAGTGTACTGAATTTGTTTGGCTCCGGTGTTACAAATTTCCGTATTTCAGCTGCCGGTGCAGGAAGAATTAATCCAAGATTTTCAAGAACATTGAGAGAAGCGGTGAGAGAAACAACGGATTTCTCGTTGAATCCTGAATTAGACGAATTTTATCAGGAACCGACAGATGATGTCCCTTCTGAAGAAGTCTTTAAAAGAGCAAAAGAAATGAGCGATACTGGAATTTTTGTTTTAACAAGAGGTTCTGGGGAGAATGTAGATAATCGACCTGTTCAAGGAGAATATTATTTATCTGATGAAGAAGAAGCACTATTGGCTGCAATTAATTTTCATTTTGAAAAGACAATTGTAGTTTTAAATACAGGGTATCCGGTAAGCTTAAAATGGATGAAGAAATACCACATATCTGGATTGATTTATGCAGGTCTTGCCGGACAGGCAGGTCCAGAGGCTTTATGTGCCATCCTGGATGGCAGAGTAAATCCATCCGGGAAGCTGACAGATACATGGGCGTGGGACTATTATGATATACCGGCAAGTGTGAATTTTTACAATCCGGGAGCAGAGGAACCTCCAATTTTAGCTGATGATGGGATATGGGCGGATACCTGTTACGAAGAAGGAATCTATGTAGGGTATAGGTATTTCGAAACTTTTGACAAAGAGGCGGCATTTTGTTTCGGACATGGATTATCTTATACTTCTTTTGTCTTGGAGGATATTTCATTTGATGGTGAAAAAAATGTATTCGTTACTGTTCGGAATTCCGGAAACAGGGTTGGAAAAGAAGTTGTTCAGCTGTATGTCGGATTGCCGGGAACACATCAGGAACAGCCTGCAAAACAATTGGCTGCATTTGCAAAAACAGATAACCTAAGACCTAATGAAAAGCAACAATTAGTTCTCTCCATAAATGAGAGAGAATTATCTACTTATTCAGAGGAACTTTCGGCGTGGGTAAGGGAAGCAGGTGAAACAAAATTATATATAGGAACCAATGTTAAAAACGCTAGATTTTTTGCCTCAATTTCTGAGAAAGAATTAAGAATTGTCAAGAAAATAAAAAATCATTTGCCTTGTCCTGTTGAATTTGAAGAGATATCGCCAGCTGGAAAGCAGTGGCCGACAGGCGATTTGACCTGCATAAGGAAAGATGCCAAAGAACTTTCTTATCCATTGAAGCGTGACTGGCAGAAAGTGGATAGCCTGCGGGACTATTATGGAAAGCGAATTACGTGGGGGCAGGTGAGAGAGAATCCGAATTTATTGGATAATTTTGTTGCACAGATGAGTGTGGACGAACTGGCAAGACTGAATGTCTTTTATGGAGATGGATGGACAATGGATGGAAAAGGAGAGGCAGGAAGGATGGCACCGATGTCGGAGTACGAGCTGCCTGATTATATCTGTTCGGATGGAAACAGCGGGGTAAATATATACCGGCCCAATATAGGTATGCCATCGACGGTAATCCTTTGTCAGACATTTAATCCTGAATTGGCATTTTCGGTTGGAAAAGTGATTGGTGAGGAAGCGGCAGAAAATGGCATTCAGATGATCCTTGCTACAGCAATGAATATACATCGTAATCCATTAAACGGCAGACAGCCGGAATATTTTAGTGAAGATCCTTATTTAAGCGGTGTAATGGCAGCAGGACAAGTCAAAGGTCTGCATAGTGCAGGAATATCAGACAGCATCAAGCATGTAGCATGCAATAATTGTGAAACAGCACGTAAAAGCAATCATTCACTTGTGAAAGAACGTACTTTACGGGAGATATATCTGCGTGGGTTTGAAATCTTGATCGAATTAGAAAAGCCAGACACCATTATGACAAGTTATAATGCATTAAATGGTTCTATGTGCGGAAGTGACCCAATTCTGATTGAAAAGATATTCAGGGAAGAACTTGGGTTTGATGGCTTTGCCATAACGGATTGGAATAGCTATGATACAGTGGACATGGTTGAGGCAGTTCAAGCAGGAATCAGCTGGCTGACACCGGGAGAAAATGACGGAAGTCGTGTTGCAGTATTGCTGAAGGCAGTTGAAGAAGGCAAGCTTTCAAAAGCAATACTACAACGAAATACAAGACGCGTTTTTGCAGTTATGCTAAAAAGAGGACTTTAAAGAGTCTTTGTTGAACGATGCTGGTTACGATATTGTAGCGGTGTAACTCCAAATTTCTTTTTAAAAACATTTTGAAAATAGGCCTGACTGGAAAAGCAAAGATAAGTGCTGATTTCCAGCAGGCTTTTTGTACTGTAGGAGAGCAAACTTTTTGCTTCTTCTAACTTGCATCTGGTAATATATGCACCGATATTGATGCCAAGATTTTTTTTGAACAGCTGAATTGTATAAGAACAGCTTCTATTCAAGTGTTTTGCAACATCAGTAATCTGGATTGGCTCATTTGTGTGTGTGCGGATATAATTCATTGCAAGGAATAATTCCGTAGGAATTCCTTCAGGAATTTTATTGTTGCTGACACGACGGCAGAAATCCAAAAGCATGGTATATTGAAGTTGTATAATTTCTTCAACGAAATTTTTGCTTTCTGCTTCTTGGATATAAAGATCCATCAGCTCGTAAGCCTGCTCTATAGCCACACCTCCGGGAATTGCTCCAAACATCCCTGCTTTTGTGACAGCGCTGATAAATATATTTTTTGCCTGTCGCAATGGGGTATTTGCAAGAGTTCCTTCCCTAAGATGATTACTGTTGCGTACTAAAAAATCTTCTAAATTTGTCACATTTCCTTTCTGAATTAAAGAATACAGGCTTTGTTCGTAAAAATATGTATTATGCAGGTTTAAAGCTTCTTTGTTATTGAATGTGTTTAATGTTTCCTCGGTTGACAGGGATATAAGTTCTTCCTGTTGAAAAAAATGTTCCTGCATGGATATACGCTCCTGATTAAGTGCATAATGAAGGAAAACTAGATGATATAAAAATTGCGATGATGTTAATAGTGGAATATTTTTAAAAAAAGAGGTCACAGCTTGGTAGGATTCATTTGAAATTGCATTTTCTCTTAGAAAAAAATGACACATGGAATCTGTAACCGGAATTTCGGAAACAGGCCCTATATCCAGGAGATACTTATCATTCGTGTAGATCCGTCCATACAGCATACCCGTAGCATCTGTATGAAAATCAGGATTTTTATTAGAATTCTCAAAAAGTGTAACTGGAAGAGGTTTTATATTTAATGCATGAAAAAGGGATGAATAAATTAGTTTGCCTTCAAAGTAGCATGTTAGTGGTAAGTGATGTGCGGTAAAGTAGGTTTCACAAAAATCAACAATATTCATAATGTTCATCCTTTCAGTTTGATATTTTGATATTATATAATAATTTACAATATTAAACAATATATTACAAAAGAAGAATTAGATTATTTGTTAAAGTATATTTAAGAAAAAAGGAGGAATGGGATCCAAAGGAGAAAAGTGGCCATGTGCATCTGCAGCAGGAAATGTGAAATCAGGAAATGACCTAACTATGCCAGGTATGCCATCTGATTTCAAGGACATACTGGAGGCATTACATAGAAAAGAACATCCATATAGCCTGAGTAAAGCAGAATTGCAGAATAGTGCCAGACATGTTTTGAAACTGATATTAAAACTTACATGTAAGGGAGAAAAAAATGAAATATACAATCAATAAAACCAATTATCATACATTTGAAACGATAGAAATAAATAAATTATTATCAAGAAGTTATTTCATCCCGTATTCCAATCGCAAAAAGGCAGATGCTGTTACTATAAAAGAAAAAAGATATCAGTCGGATAAGGTGATTTGTCTTAATGGAAATTGGGATTTTAAATTTTATCCGATTCCTTCAGATTTACCTGAGCAATTAGATACAGATGAGATAGAGTTTGAAAAATTGGATGTACCATCTTGTTGGCAGTTTCGTGGATACGGTAAGCCTTTTTATGTGAATACCAGATACCAGTTCCCTTATAAACCACCACATATTCCAACTACGGAGCAGGTTGGAAAATCTTTTTGCTGGGTAGGTTCAGATTATGGGATTAAACCCAGATGGCAGGAACCAAAAGATGAGTATAATTACGTGGGAATTTACCGAAAGTTCCTTACAATTAAAGATATAGATAAAAATTTTGTTATTTCTTTTTTAGGGGTAGCAAGCTGCGTCGATTTTTATATGAATGGTGAATTTGTAGGTTATTCTGAAGGTTCCCATAATACTGCAGAATTTGATGTTTCAGATTATATACAAGAAGGAAAAAATGAAATGGTTGTCGTCGTACATAGATGGTGTACCGGTTCTTATTTGGAATGTCAGGATATGTTTAGAAATAATGGAATCTTTAGGGATGTCTTGCTTAGAATCAATGAAAAAACAGACATCTGGGATGTAGATTTAAAACAAAATAAACAGTCGGATGGAACTTATACTTTATATGCGGAAGCCACTGTGTATCAAGATACCGATGTCACTTTTACATTGGAAGGTCATGGGATTCGCAAAAAAATAACAGTTACTGCAAAAAATAAGAAAGCAGAGGTAATATTCGAAAGCCTTCATGTAAAGGAATGGAATGCAGAATATCCAATGTTATATAATTTATACTATGAAACAGGAACTACCTGTATAAAAACAAGGATTGGATTCAAGACTGTAGAGATAAAAGATGATGTATTCCTTATTAATGGAAACAGAGTTAAACTGCATGGCGTAAACCATCATGATACCAATTGTAAAAATGGATATACAATGACAGTGGATGAAATAGAACAGGACATGAAATTATGCAAAGAATATAATATCGATACGGTTAGAACGTCACATTACCCACCGGATCCGTTTATGTTGGAACTGTGCGACGAACTTGGAATTTATGTCGTTGACGAAGCAGATGTAGAAACTCATGGAACATTCGCACATAAATTACCGCCAAGTTATAATCGTCTTAGTAACGATCCAAAGTGGAAGGATTATTTTATGGAGCGAATTTGTAGGTTATATCAGAGGGATAAACTACATACTTCTATTATAATGTGGAGTCTTGGAAATGAATCAGGGGGACATTATAATACAGACCTAATGTATCAGTATTTAAAAAAATATACTGATATTCCGGTACACTATGAGAGTGCTATTCATACAAAAAGGATAGCGTATGATGTGGCAAGTGAGATGTATCCCTCTGTAGAAAAGGTACATAAAGTAGGCGAGAAGAAAAGAAAGGAAACGGAGTTTTGTGACAGGCCATATTTTCTGTGTGAATATGCTCATGCAATGGGTGTTGGGCCAGGAGATGCGGAGGCATATTGGAAGGAAATATATCAGTATGATAATCTGATGGGAGGCTGTGTATGGGAGATGGTGGATCATGCAGTACTTCGTGATAATGGAGATTATGCCTATGGCGGAGATCATGGGGAATGGGAACATGACAGTAATTTTTGTGTGGATGGATTGTTTTATCCTGACAGGACTCCATCAACAGGTGCAAAGATTATACGATTTATATACCGCCCTATCAGAGTTCGGCAAGTTTCTGACGATACATACGAAATTTTTAATACAACTGCGTTCTCTCAAGGCGAAAGATATCGATTGGATTTCAAATGGAATGATGGTGTAATTACACAGATATTTCCACAAGTGGCGCCATTGTCAAAGGTTCAGGTGAAAATATTACAGCCTGAGACAAAAAGCAGGGAACAGTTTCTAACTGTAATTACTTATGATACCGTAACAGAGAAAGAGGTGTCCAGAGAACAGATAGAAATTAAGAAGAGTGTTCTTCCTGAAAGCTCAATTGCGAAAACAACAGCTTTTAGAGATTCTTTTGAATACAGTAATAAAGGCTTACAGATCAAATTAGGTAACAGCCGCATGCTTCCTGCCAATCCATATACAATTCTTTTCCGTGCACCTACGGATAATGATAAAGATTTTTTCCTAAAAAGCTGTATGGATCCTTTTATATGTCAAAAAGAAGAAATCCTTTCAGAAGAAAGAAAAGCAGGAAGGATAAATCGAATAACAAAAATCACTTGTAAAAAACATATATTTATCTGTACGGATTGTTACGAAGCATGTGAAGAAGGAATTTTAGTGACAAGCACCTTACATTGTAAAAAAGGAAAAGGATTTGTTCCAAGATTCGGAAAAGCATTTCGATTGGATGAAAGTTTTGATGCGGTATCCTATCTGGGGAGAAATGGAGAATCTTATGCAGATATGAAAGAACAGTTTCAGATTGAAACAGTATCTTGCAATGTATCGGATATGACAGAGCCGAACATTCGGCCTCAAGAAAGCGGAAATAGATGTGACTGCAGATGGGTAAAATTAAGTAATAGAGAGTATGAGATTACAATCCAGGCTGTAGATACTCCTTTTGAATTGGGAATAAAACCTTATAGTGACAGGGAACTTCTTTCAATGAAACATAGGAGAGATGAGATACGGACAGGAACTTATGTGACAATTTCTGCATTTCAAATGGGGATTGGTACGGGAATATGTGGACCCAAAACGGCAGAAAAGTACTGTTATCCGGTAGACAAAGATTACACTATAAAATTTCTTATCAAGACAGCAAAGAAGGGAAAAGTAAAATGAGAATTGACAAAAATCTTTTGATTGGAGCCTCTACGGCAGCTCATCAAGTAGAGGGAAATAATACGAACAGTGATTGCTGGGTTCTTGAAAACATGGAAAACAGCATGTGGACAGAACCGTCAGGCATAGCAGACGACCATTATAATAGATATGAAGAGGATATCAAATTAATGGCAGAAACGGGATATCAAGCATACCGATTTTCTATTGAATGGGCAAGGATTGAGCCGGAAAAAGGAAAATATAATGATGCGGAAGTTCAACATTATAAAAATGTACTTCTTTGTTGTGAGAAGTATAATATTATTCCGATTGTCACAATGCATCATTTTAGTTCTCCTGCATGGTTAATGCAGAATGGAGGTTGGGAAAGTGAGGAAACCCCAGACTTATTTGCAGAATATTGTGGGTATATTGCAAGAAAATTGGGTAAGCATATCCCATATATTTGTACAATCAACGAGGCAAATATGGGGTTGCAGATTGCAAAATTAATGAAACATTATATGCCTTCACAATGCAAAAAAGAAGAAAAATCATCAACAGGAACCGTTCAACTTGGTATTAATACAGATGCAGAACAATATATGGAAAACTACATGAAAAGTGTAGGGAAGGCTTTTCAGACAGAACCAAACAATGTACAGATTTTTATATCGGCAAGAAGTCATAGAGGTGATCAGCTTGTAATGGAAGCACATGTTAAGGCAAGAGAAATAATACGAAAAATCAGTCCAGGTACAAAAGTAGGGCTTACGCTTTCTTTATTTGATTATCAACCTGTTTCAGGTGGGGAAAATCGCAGCGAAAAAGAGTGGGATGATGACTTTAAGCATTATCTTCCGGCAATTAGGGATGATGACTTTTTAGGAGTGCAGAACTATACACGTAAATTGATTGGAAAAGATGGAGATTTAGAACCAGCAGAAGGTGTACGGCTTACTCTGGCAGGTTATGAATTTTATCCAGAGGCACTTGGACATGTAATTAGACATGTAGCAGAAGATTGGGAAAAACCAATCTTTGTAACGGAGAACGGGATCGCCACAAATAACGATGAGGAACGTGTGGAATATATTTCTGAGGCATTGAAAGGAGTTCAGTCATGCATCAATGAAGGGATAAATGTAAAAGCTTATTTACACTGGTCCCTAATGGATAATTATGAATGGCAGGCAGGATATTCACAAACATTCGGTTTGATTGCAGTAGATCGGACTACAATGGAAAGAAAACCGAAACCAAGTTTTTCTTTTTTGGGGGGAGTAGCACAAAAAAGAGAAGTTTAAGTTAAATTTAATTAGAAAAATTTTTTTGTCCTATACTTGACACATCCACACAGTTTGAGACACATATTTTGTACAAGGCTTTGTGAAAGAGAAACCAACCTAAAGGTTATCCAGTCGATCATGTGTTGCAGTACCGAAGTCAAAGAAACTGTTACAGTTCACGCTTGATGACGGAACAGGTACAGACAGAACCATTTTAAGCGGTATCCACGCTTACTATGAGCCGGAAGCGAGGGATACTTCTTGTCCGAAGGGCAAGAAGGTGTGGCTGAAAAAATTAGAACGATCAAAATTGATAAAATTCTGTGAGTTTAGAAGAATTTCTTATATAACCTACAAATAATGACTATAAACAACAAATTTTCAAATACGGTCATTTCAAAATGAATCGATTAATGATTGAAAACAGGAAATGTATAATTACAGTCATCTTCAAATAAATTTATCAATGACTGAAAACAATGAAAGCACAATTACAATCATCTCAAAATGAATCTATTGATGACTTAAAACACCAAAAGTATAATTACAGTCATCTTCAAACAAGATTATGAATGACTTAGAATAAGCAAAGCAGAAATAAAGTCAATATAAACAATAACTTTCCATGACTGTATGTTATTTTGAATTACTATGAGCCGAACAGCAACGAAGTAAAATTTAATACACTTAGCGGCGAACTGACGATTCGACGCAATGGCAATCTTTATGAAATGGACTTTCTGCGCTTTGCTTTGTGATATGGAATTTTACAGTAAAAGAGTTGGGCGCAGTAAAGACAAGCGTTTATATCTATATGGTTCCGGTGATAACGGTCATTACTTCTGTACTAATTTTACATGAGAAGCTGACCTTATTAGCTGGAATAGGAACGGTACTTACTTTGACAGGATTATTTCTGTCGGAGTATAAGCCAGAAAGTGTATTCATTTCAAGGTTATGGCAAATTCATATCTTCGGGGAAGGCGATACGAGAACAACAGCAGTGTTTTTCATCAAATATTTAAGGACACTTGGGTTTTCTGCAACCAATGATATTTTTGCGGAAAATGCGTGGTATTTCAGAAATGCACTTGTCCGTGCAAACTATACGAATCTGCAAAAAGGTATTCACGAAACAACAGAGTATCTGGAAGCATTTCTCAGAAATCT
>DAVZKO010000063.1:0-15742 GCA_052272205.1 Schaedlerella sp.
TAAAACAGGGGATGTCATCTGACATCCCCTGCACTCTATTGGTTATCTCTTATTCATAATAGATCTGTTGGTCACCTTCGATACAATTCTTCATCGATGATTCAATCCATCCTATCACACCTTCTGTATCTCTCGCCTTTATATACGTCCACATCTTATAATTATTTTCATAAAGTGCCTGAATCCCATAAAGCGTACAATATCGTTCCCACATCACGAAAATCGGACTTTTGAACGACTGGACGATCAATGGGATCAATGTATTATTAGACATCAACGCAAACTCATGCTGGAACTCAAAAGCTGCCTGAACCGCCTCCGACATCTTCTGTGCATCTTTCATCTCACATACTTTCCGATACAATACTTCTACCTCTTCATCTGTAATAGAATCCACACACAGTCGTGCTGCCATCGTATCCAGTGCAATCCTGACTTCAAAAATAGAACGAATCTCATCATTTCGAAGGGTACCGCCATTATACTTCATGATTGACAAGAGAGTTTCTATCGTACCTTTTCTTCGATAATCTGCCACGTAAGTTCCACTTCTCGGCTTTACAACAAGAAATCCCATCTTCTCAAGGTCGGATATCCCGCCATTTACAACCGCTCTGCTGACCTGCATCATCTCGGCAAGCTGTCTCTCCGGCGGCAATTTCTCTCCGGTCTTCAATTTTCCCGATAAAATCCTATGTTGTACTTGTTCTACAAAAAGCTCACGTAACGACGGAGAACTGATTTTCTGAAACTCCATTTTCTGTCTCTCCTTTATTTCTCTGCTCTTGCCATAGCAAGCTGGAAGTCTTTCTGATCTGTGAAGATCTCATTCTTATACGGATTCTTCTTCTGCTCTTTTGCTCGTTTGATAATAAATGCCAGGCAAAGTACATTTGCTGCCAGAGCAATGATCGCTACCACGCCTTGCATCGTCGGATTGGCTGCTGTCGGACGAATCGCGCTGTCCATAAATCCATCTGCATACAGAACCGGGATTACTGCGAACCTACCTGCATCCTGGAACAGTGGGAATACCTGTGCAAACATACACCACAATGCCAGTGTGTTAGCACGGTTCTGAATCCATCCACCCTTGTTCCATAATGCATTGGCAAATGTCGGTGCAAGAAGCAGGGCAAGTCCGCAATACCATGTATGTGTCGGCAGGTTATTGTATGTATACTCAAAGTTCCAAAGGTCATATGCAATGATAAAGCACCATGTCATATCCGGCCAGAGCATATCTTTCTGGTCTTTTGAAGAATAGATGCCCCACCATCCTGTCATACACAGAATATTTAAAATACCTGCAATACCATTTACCCAGTTCCACCAGCCGCCGTACAGCCATACATTTTCAGATGACAGCCACCAGCGGTCTCCATACTCTGCAAGTGCCATCGCTCCGCGGATTCCGGACTCAAAATCACTGGCAACTGCGATCAAAATGTTAATCGCAACAATTACAAATGGAAATACTTTGAACCACTCTGTTTTTCCGATTCCCCATTTGTATTTTAACATCATAAATCCAATACAACCAGCCGTAGCCGCATACAACTTCGCATAGTGGAACCAGCTTGTCATATGTACATATGTTGGATTATTCAGTGCCCAGTCCATTCCCATTGCTGCACAAACATAAATTGCAATAAAATATACTGTCAACACTGCCGGTATCACTCCGAAACATATGATACCACCCATTTTGCTCCTTCTTGCAAATTCATTCGCAAGCACAAGACATGTAAACACCAGTACCCAACCTAATAATTGCCATCCTGCGCCATCTCCGTAAATCTGAAATAACATACCTCATTCCTCCTCTTCATTCACACGTATCTGCTCATTCTTCTTACAGATACTACTTCGAGTCCCTGAAACTTAACGTTCACATCCGGACCCTCCTCTTATCAACATGCTTCGATTTCCTTAATGTTGAACTCATTTCCCGTTAATAAATATGTATTTCCTCCGGCACAGTACGGACATGTTCGCCCATGTTCCACTGTGCCGTAGGTTTTCTGGCAGTCTTCACAAAAGCTGACCGCCGGAATCTCTTCTGTAATCAGTTTGGCTTCTTTGATAAACTCATGTTTTTTTGCTGCCCATTTCCAGCAATCCTTTAGATAAGAATCAACTACACCGGACACTTCCCCGATTTCCAGCGTTACGCTCGCAACCTCACTGAGTTTATTTTCTACCGCTATCTTTTCCAGACTGTCGATAATATGAAAAACTATCCCTAATTCGTGCATAAGCCATTACTTCTCTTTCTTACCAAACTTAATCTTAATCTGACGTTTCAAAGCATATGGCAGAATCGCCTTCATCTTATCTTCTGACTTCACCATTCTGCTACAATCCGGATTCTCTCGGAATAAGTGGATCGCATCGAATTCACATTTGGTTGTACAGACACCACAGCCAATACATTTATTCTCATCTACGATCGATGCACCACATCCAAGACATCTTGCTGTCTCTGCTTTGACCTGCTCCTCTGTAAAGGTTAAATGAGCATCCCGGAAAGAATGTTTTGCGTCAATCTGTTTATTCATACCGGAAACTTGTCTGGAACCATTATCATATTCACTGATGTCGAGATTCTCTTTGTCCAGTTCAATAAATTCACGTCTGTTTCTTCCTATTGTAAGGCTGCTGTTCGGCTGCACAAATCGATGAATTGAAATCGCACCCTCTTTTCCGGCTGCAATTGCATCAATTGCAAACTTCGGTCCGGTATATACATCTCCACCCACGAAGATATCCGGCTCTGCAGTCTGGTATGTAAGTGAATCTGCGACCGCTCCGTTGCCACGTCCAAGCTCAACCTTACTGTTCTCCAGAAGATTGCCCCATTCAATGCTCTGTCCGACACTGAAATATACATGGTCACAAGGTACGATTTTCACATCATTTTCATCATACTGCGGAGCAAAACGTCCTGACTCATCAAAAACGGATACACATTTTTTCAAAATGATTCCGGTTACTTTTCCATTTTCCACCAGAACTTCTTTCACACCCCAGCCACAGTTAATCTGAATAGATTCTTCCTCGGCTTCTTCAATCTCCTCTGCCGATGCCGGCATCGTCTCTCTGCTCTCCAGACAGAACATCTGGACGGAATCCGCACCGCAGCGCTGACTTGTTCTTGCAACATCAATTGCTACGTTACCGCCTCCGATCACAACTACATTGCCTTCAATTGCATATGTCTCATCCTCACCGACAGTACGAAGCAGCTCTACCGCTGTCATAACGCCGTCTGCATCTTCGCCTGGGACACCCGGCATTCTTCCACCCTGACATCCAATCGCAAGATAAAATGCCTGATAGCCTTCTTTTCTCAGCTCATCCAGTGTAATATCTTTTCCGACTTCAACACCGCAGCGAATCTCCACGCCCATCTGACGCATCACATCAATTTCTGCATCAATGACATCTTTCTCCAACTTAAATGAAGGAATCCCATAACGAAGCATACCACCCGGTTTGTCATTCTTCTCAAATACAACCGGACGATATCCTTTCTCTGCAAGATAGAACGCACAGCTCAATCCTGCCGGACCTGCTCCGATAATCGCAATCTTCTCATCGAAAAGACGTCCTGTTGTCGGTGGAATAATCGGAGGGATATATCTTGTCTGTGCATGTAAATCCTGTTCTGCAATAAACTTCTTCACTTCATCGATTGCTACAGCCTGATCAATCGTTCCTCTTGTACACGCATCTTCGCATCGTCTGTTACAGACTCTTCCGCAAACTGCCGGGAATGGATTCTCCTTCTTAATTAAAGCAAGTGCTTCCTGATATTTGCCCTGTGCCGCTTTTTTCAAATAGCCTTGTACCGCAATGTGTGCCGGACAGGCTGTTTTACATGGTGCAGTTCCGGTATCATAACAGTTGATTCGATTCTTATCCCGATAATCTTCTGTCCATTTCTCCGGTCCCCATTTTGTCGCATCCGGAAGTTCCTGCTTTGGATATTCAATCTCTCCGTCTTTTGTACAGAGCTTCTGTCCCAGTTTGACTGCACCTGCCGGACAATACTCTACACATCGACCACACGCCACACAATCTTCTGTAGACACTCTTGCCACATATGCAGAACGAGACATGTTCGGCGTATTAAAAAGCTGTGATGTACGCAGCGCATAACAGACATTGACATTACAGTTACAGATTGCGAAGATCTTATTCTCGCCATCAATATTTGTAATCTGATGAACAAATCCATTGTCTTCGGCACGTTTCAGGATATCCATTACTTCATCATATGTCACATAACGACCGCCCTTGTTCGTCTCAACAACATAATCCGCCATATCTCCGACAGCAATACACCAGTCAGCCGGGTCATCCGCACATCCTTCCCCATATGTTTTTCTGGACAAACGACAAGAACACGGGCTTGCTGCATATTTGCCCTCGTATTTCTTTAACCAGTGTGAAATGTGTTCGATGTCCACTGACTGATTCTCCATCTCAATCGCTTTCTCCACCGGTATTACATGCATTCCAATCCCTGCTCCGCCCTGTGGCACCATCGGTGTGACTTTCTCAAGCGGTAATCTTGACATTCGCTCAAAGAAATGCGCCAGCTCCGGATGTTCTTTCAATCGATCCTCATTCATGTTGAAGAACTCTGCACTTCCCGGTACGAACATCGGAAGGACATATTGTTTCTCCTTGTTCGGATTCTCCCAGTTGTATTCCAGAAGTCCAATCTCGCTCATTTCATCCAACAGCTTTTGAAGTTCCTTCTCGTCTTTTCCGGTTGCTTTCAAAAGCTGTGGAAATGTCATCGGCTTTCGCACCTTCATCTTCAGTGCAACTTCTGCCATCTCATCGGTTACAACCCCTGCAAGGCCCCAATATTCCGGGTCATCCACCGTCACCTTATGCCCAATTCTGTCTGTAATCTTCTGCCCCAGTTTTAAGATTAATTCTCTCTCTTTGGCCATAATGTCTCCCCTTTCTTTTCTTGCATTTTTTGTTTTTATTTCTTGCTTTTTCTCTTTATCCGCATCTCTGCTATATACTTCTCATCTTCAACTTTTATTCCTGCCATGCTTTCACTTCATCCAGAAGCCAGTTTGCCCAATCTTCGATTCCATCCCCTGTCTTTGCACAGATTGGAATAATCTTGGCATTTGGATTTCGCATTAAAATATTCTTCTTGCATGCTTCCATATCAAAATCAAAATATGGCAGTACATCAATCTTGTTAATCAATACCACATCACAGATAGAAAACATCAAAGGATATTTTAATGGTTTGTCATCCCCTTCCGGTACGCTTAAAATCATCGCATTCTTTACCGCACCTGTATCAAATTCCGCAGGACAGACAAGATTACCTACATTTTCAAGAATGGCCAGATCCACATCTCCTGTCTCCAATCCTTCCAGTCCCTGTGCTGTCATATCTGCATCCAGATGGCACATCCCACCTGTATGTAACTGAATTGCTTTTACTCCTAGATCAGAAATCGTCTTGGCATCCACATCGGAATCAATATCTGCTTCCATAACTCCGATTCGAATCTGATCTTTCAATTTCTCAATCGTTCTCGTTAAGGTTGTTGTCTTTCCTGAACCCGGTGAAGACATCAGATTTAAAAGAAATACTTTCTTTTCTTTCAACTCTTTCCTCACTTCATCTGCCCGTTTATCATTATCGGCAAATACACTCTGTTTAATTTCCAGCGTTCTGAATTCCCCCATCACGCTTCCTCCTTCTTTTTGTCAACAATTGGTTATGCCAATTATTGTTATTTTTTTCTCATTATAGTATTCTGTATGTATTTTGTCAATTTTCACCGCATTTTTCGTGTATTTCGCACTATTTTTTAACTTATATTTCCTTTTTGTTCCTATTTATCAATTTTTGGTATCTGGTATAGCCAAAATAATCGCCACAGTACGCATCCTCGCGGAACATTTTTTAATTTATAGGAAAGTACTTTTCTATAAATTAAAAATAGGAACCAGTAAATCTTCTCGATCTACTGATTCCCATCTTTTCATCTACTATTTTCTAAAACATCTTAAAGAAAAGCTTTCACTTTCTCATAGATTCCATCTGTATCCAGACCATATTTCTTAAGCAGTTCCAATGCAGGACCTGACTCTCCGAATACATCGTTTACACCAATCTTCAGAACCTGTGTCGGAGCCTTTGCTGAAAGTGCATCACACACTGCACTTCCGAGTCCGCCGATTACAGAATGTTCCTCAACGGTAACGACTTTGCCTGTCTCTTTTGCTGCTGCAACGATCAGATCTTCATCCAATGGTTTGATCGTATGGATGTTGATAACCTTTGCTTCGATTCCTTCTGCAGATAACTTCTCTGCAACTTCCAGACAGTTCGCAACCGGAAGACCGCTCGCTACGATTGTAAGGTCTTTTCCTTCACGAAGGACAACACCTTTTCCCATCTCGAACTTATAATCTTCTCTGTCATTGATGACCGGCACTGCCAGACGACCAAATCTCAGATAAACGGGTCCTTCATATTCGTAAGCTGCCTTTACAGCGGCTCTTGCTTCTACATCATCGGATGGATTGATAACAACCATTCCAGGGATTGAACGCATCAGTGCGATATCTTCGTTACACTGATGAGTTGCTCCGTCTTCTCCTACAGAGATACCTGCATGCGTTGCTCCGATCTTTACATTCAGATGCGGATATGCAACGGAGTTACGAATCTGCTCAAATGCACGTCCTGCTGCAAACATTGCAAATGAACTTGCAAACGGAACTTTTCCCGCTGCTGCCAGACCTGCTGCCACTCCGATCATGTTGCCCTCTGCGATACCGCAGTCAATATGTCTCTCCGGGAATTCTTTTTTAAATATACCAGTCTTTGTTGCTGCTGCCAGATCGGCATCCAGAACGATCAGATCTTCATGTTCTTTGCCAAGTTCAACTAAAGCATTACCATAACTATCTCTTGTTGCGATCTTCTTTACTTCTGACATAATGCTTCACCTGCTTTCTCTAAATCTTCCATTGCGATCTTATATTCTTCGTCGTTTGGAGCTTTTCCATGCCAGCCCACTGCATTCTCCATGAAAGAAACACCTTTTCCTTTTGTTGTTTTTGCGATGATCGCTGTCGGCATTCCCTTTGTCTCACGCGCCTCTTTGAGTGCTGCTGCGATCTCATCCATATCATTACCATTGATTGTAATCACATGGAAGTTGAATGCCTCGAATTTCTTGTCGATTGGATATGGAGAATTGACTTCATCAATTGCTCCGTCAATCTGTAAGTTGTTGTTATCTACGATTACAACAAGGTTGTCCAGTTTACGGGAACCTGCCAGCATAGAAGCCTCCCATACCTGACCTTCCTGGATCTCTCCGTCACCAAGCAATGTGTATACACGATAATCTTCATTGGACAATTTTGCAGCAAGTGCCATACCAACTGCTGCGGAAATTCCCTGTCCAAGTGAACCGGATGACATATCAACACCCGGGATATGTTTCATATCCGGATGTCCCTGCAGATAAGAACCTGTGTGACGAAGTGTCTTCAGATCCTCAACCGGGAAATATCCTCTGTGTGCCAGTGTAGAATACAGTCCCGGTGCTGTATGTCCTTTGGAAAGAACGAAACGGTCGCGGTCTGCTTTCTTCGGTTCTTTTGGGTCAATGTTCATTTCTTCAAAATACAGATATGTAAAGATATCTGCTGCGGATAAAGATCCGCCCGGATGTCCGGCTTTTGCACTGTGTACAGCAGTCACGATTCCCTTACGGACTTCGTTGGCTGTTTTCATTAATTCTAATTTGTCCATGAGACTCCTCCTGATTTTTCTGTTCATACGTAACTGTTTTCTAAATCTCACAATTACGTGCCACAAGTCCATGCATGTTCAGCTTTGCCGATAAGACTTGCTCGACCTACTCACCAAATACTGCGATGTAATCATTTTTGAATTTCTCAATTCCGGCATCAGTCAATGGATGATGTACCATCTGTTCAATTACTTTGTATGGTACTGTAGCGATATCAGCTCCTGCAAGAGCACAATCTGTAACATGGATTGGATTTCTCACACTTGCTGCGATAATCTCTGTCTCGATTCCTGCTACTGCGAACATCTCTGCGATCTCTGCGATCAGATCTGTTCCTCTTGTAGAAATATCATCGAGTCTTCCAAGGAATGGTGATACATATGTCGCACCTGCTCTTGCTGCAAGAAGTGCCTGGTTTGCTGAGAAGATCAATGTCACATTTGTCTTAATTCCTTCTGCTGTGAGAACCTTCACTGCTTTCAGTCCTTCTACTGTCATTGGAATCTTAACAACCATGTTTGGATGGATCTTAGCGATCTCACGACCTTCTGCGATCATACCTTCTGCATCTGTTGTAGTAGCTTTTACTTCTCCACTGATTGGTCCGTCTACGATAGAAGCGATTTCTGCGATAACCTCTTCAAATACACGACCTTCTTTTGCGATCAGAGATGGGTTTGTAGTTACTCCACAGATTACTCCCATATCATTTGCTTTCTTAATATCCTCTACTTTTGCTGTGTCAATGAAAAATTTCATGTTTTGTTCCTCCTTAAATACGCTCTTTTTATGAGATAAATGTTGCAAATACGTTTATTTGCTCTCTTTACTTTCGATTATAGTCACGAAAAACAAAACGGTCAATAGGTCGGAAAATTATTAGTAATTTTCTTTTATTTATAAATTGATTTTATTAATAAAAATCAACTTATTTCAATTTGTTTCTGCTCGTTATTTTTTTAACTTAGCAGTCCTTTCCTTATAGTTGAACTATAGGTTCTTTCAATTTCTATATAACATATATCTATTGTTGTTAATAATTGTTAATATTTTTCTTTTTTGCATTAATTTTTGTTTTTTTACCACGCGGATAGGATGTCGTCCCTCTCGCCACGAGCTGTGGTTCATATTCCACATGATAAATACTGACTGGTTGGATTTCTCCATACTTCTGGTCAGCACTTTTTATCTTCTTCATGATGATATCACAGGCATCTCTGCCTTTATAAATAACAAAATGCTCGATTGTCGTCAAAGACAACTTTCTCATCTTCGAAAACAGTGTATTATCACATCCCATAACCGACATATCATTTGGCACTTTGTATTTCTCATCATAAAGTGCATCCAGAATTCCAAATGCAATCATATCATTCAAGCCTACAATTGCCGTCACATCACTGTGCTCGGCAAGTACCTCTTTTGTCAGATCATATCCGATTCGATATTCCGAGTCAATACCGGGTACATCCTGGTCAATGGACTCATTGGCAGATTTAATAATAACGCCCTCCGCCAGCCCGGCTTCCTTAAACTCCTTCAAGAATCCTTCTACTCGCTTTGAACGCTGTTTTTGCCGGACTGTCAACGGCGGTGCAATATATGCCACCTTTTTATGTCCCAAATCCAGCAAGTGTCTTGCCATAATCCTACCCAATTTAGAATTATCCAATTCCACCGCATCTACGCCCAGTTTTTCATTCTGATTGTTGATAATCGCAAATGGAATATTCTTCGACAGTTCTTCTATCATTTCCAGAAAACATCGACTTGGATTACAGGTATAGATTACCCCTCTCGGATTCAATGCCGACAACATTTTCAAATATTGCTCTTCCAACTGCAGACTTCTCTGCGTATTACATACAAACAATCCATATCCTTGTTCTGTTGCCCGTGATTCAATTCCCTGTAACAACATCACATAATATGGATTGGTCAGATTGGGACAGAATACAACCAGCAGTTTTTCTCTTCGACTCTCCCGTTTATGCTTATGCCTCGGGAGTTCATATCCAAGCTCTTCCGCTGCTTGTTCCACACGTTCAATTACTTCTTTCGAGAACGAGACATTATATTTTTTATTCAATACCATGGATACGGTTGCCTGCGATACGCCTGCCCGCTTCGCCACATCCGAAGATGTTACTTTCTTTCCCACTTCGTCTATCCCTCGTTCATTCTTTTATTCCTGAATCATCTTATCGGCTGTTATTTACAGCTCGGTTCTTCCGTCCAACGCACGAAGCAGTGTCACTTCATCAATGTATTCCAAATCTCCACCTACCGGAACTCCGCTTGCAATTCTGCTCACTTTGATTCCAACCGGTTTAATCAGCTTGCTGATATACATTGCCGTTGTCTCCCCTTCCAGGCTGGAGTTCGTAGCGATGATCACTTCATCTACATCTCCCTGAAGACGTGCCATCAATTCTTTCAGTTTAATATCTCCCGGTCCGATTCCTAACATCGGAGAGATTGCACCATGAAGCACATGATAGACTCCGTTATACTTTCCGGTTTTCTCATATGCCGCCAAATCTCTCGGGCTCTCAACTACCATGATTGTCTTCTGGTCTCTGTCCGGATTCTTACAGATTGGACATAACTCCTGGTCTGTAAGGGTACAGCACTGCGCACAATAGCGTACATTGTTACGTGCATCTACCATTGTCTTCGCCAGATTCTCTACCTGTTCTTTCGGCATATTAATAATATGAAATGCCAATCGCTGTGCTGACTTTGCACCGATACCCGGAAGTCTTGAAAATTCTTCGATCAAGCGACTGATCTGATTACTATAGTATTCCATTAAAATAACCCCGGCATTCCACCGCCAAGTCCGCCTGTCAGTTTGGACATTGCAGCTCCGGATTCCTCATCCACCTTACGAATTGCTTCGTTTGTTGCTGCAACGATCAAATCTTCCAACATCTCGATATCGTCAGGATCCACTACTTCCTCAGAAAGTTTCACCTTCAACACTTCACGTTTACCGGACATTGTTACTTCCACAGCTCCGCCTCCTGCTGTTGCTGTGAACTCTTTTGTCTCCATCTCCTTCGCCTGCTCTTCCATCTGACGCTGCATCTTCTGAGCCTGCTTCATTAAATTTGCCATATTTCCAGGCATACCACCGCCTGGGAAACCACCACGTTTTGCCATGATCAATCCTCCACTGTTATTTCCATGTTAATTACACTTTCCATGTGTTTTTCTAAATCTACAAATGTATCTTCAAATCTTCGTCCGTCATCTAACTGACGTACTTCCACTTCGACCTTCTTGCCAATCCTCTGCTCAATCACAGATTCAATCTCCTGCTTATGGTCTTCTCGTTTGACACTCTCCGCTGCAATGCCTTCCGGCAGGACAATCAATAAACGATTGTCTCCCCCAAGACTGAGTCTTGCCTGTTTTAAATAAATGCTTGTCGGTGCAGATACTTCATCTGCAATCGAGCGGAAATTTTTCACCACCTGCTGTACATCTTCCGGTACCGCTGCCGGCAGTTCCGGTCTCGGCTGATTTTTCTTCTGCACAGAACCTGCTCCGGCCGCCATGCCATTGGCCTCAGCAGCATTGACATACACAACTTTCTCCTGCACCGCTTCGAGTTCTCTGTCCAAACGTTCCTCCACTGCACGAATTCTGTCAAGTAAACTGTCTGCATTCACTTCCATCGCCGGAGTACACAGCTTAATCAATGCCACTTCCAGAAGCACTCTTTTCTGTGTTGCATACTTCATCTGGCCGGACAACTCCGAAAAAATACGGATATATCGAAGCAGCATATCCACTTCGATCATCTGCGCTTCTTCTTTTAATTGCTGCAGATTCTCCGAAGATACATCCAGAACATCTTCCATATTATCAGAAGTCTTGACGAGAAGCAAGTTTCGAAGGTACCAAGTAAAATCTGCTGCCAGTTGTGACAACTCACGCCCCTGCATCACCAGTTCTTCCACCGTATCCAATACCTTTGGTACATCCCGCGCTATGATATTGCGAAGCAAACGGCTGAACACATCTGTATCCACCGCCCCAAGTACTTCCAGCACATTATCATATGTGAGTTTCTGCCCCAGATAAAAGGCAATACACTGATCCAGCAAACTCAACGCATCACGCATAGAACCATCCGCAGCCTTAGCAATGTAACGAATTGCTCGTTCTTCCACATCCACCTTCTCAATTGCCATCAAATCATTCATTCGGCCGGCAATCGTATCAATCGTAATTCGATGAAAATCATAATGCTGACATCGGGATAAAATCGTAATCGGAATCTTATGCACTTCCGTTGTTGCCAGAATGAAAATTACATACTCCGGCGGTTCCTCCAGTGTCTTTAATAATGCATTGAACGCTCCGATGGACAGCATGTGCACCTCATCAATGATATAGACTTTGAAACGTCCCTCTGTCGGACGATATGCCACTTCTTCACGAATCTCTCGGATATTATCTACACCATTGTTCGATGCAGCATCAATCTCGATCACATTCATCGATGTACCTGCTGCAATCGCCTTACACATCGCACATTCTCCGCATGGGCTTCCATCCACCGGATGTTCACAGTTTACCGCCTTAGCAAATATCTTCGCTACCGTTGTCTTTCCTGTTCCACGTGTTCCGCAGAACAGATACGCATGTCCGATACGGTCTGCCTTAATCTGATTCTGTAATGTCGTAATAATATGATCCTGCCCCTTTACATCCTCAAATGTCGTCGGACGGAACTTTCTGTATAATGCCGTATATGACATGACTTACACCTCTTTGTTTCTACTTTATTACATTCCTGTTCATACATATTGCATGAACCATACTAACTATTCATCACCAAAGCTGATACCAATCATCTTCGCTTCCTTGATCAAACTACATTTCGGGTCTACATATTTGAGCTTACCGGCAACTTCTTCCAATGGAACTTTCGTAATCTCTCCGTTGCGCATTGCAACCATATATCCATATTCTTGATTTAAAATCAGCTCTGCCGCCTTTGCTCCCACTCTTGTTGCAAATACACGGTCGTATGGACACGGAGAGCCACCACGCTGTGTATGTCCCGGAACCGTGATTCGTACTTCTTTATCTGTTGTCTGCTCTATCTGTTCTGCCAGTTCATAAGCAATAGAAGGATATTTTCTCTTTGCGACTTTCTCTTTGTATTCCTTTTTCTTCAGCTTGGCATCTTCTTTGGAAATCGCACCTTCTGCCACTGCGAGGATGGTAAATGCTTTACCTGCTTTGGTACGTTTCTGAATCACATCAGAAATTATAGTGATATCGTATGGTATCTCCGGAAGCAAAATAATATCCGCTCCTCCTGCGATTCCCGCATGCAATGTTACATGACCAACTTTATGTCCCATTACTTCAATAATAAATACCCTGCTGTGAGAAGTTGCCGTTGTATGAATACGGTCAATTGTATCTGTCGCAATATCTACTGCACTCTGGAAACCAAATGTCATATCGGTTCCCCACAAATCATTGTCAATTGTCTTTGGCAAAGTCACTACATTCAAACCTTCTTCACGAAGCATGTTTGCGGTTTTATGTGTTCCGTTACCACCGAGAATCACTAGGCAATCCAGATTCAATTTGTGGTATGTGTGCTTCATAGCTTCCACTTTGTCGAGTCCGTTGGCATCCGGCACACGCATCAATTTGAACGGCTGTCTGGATGTACCGAGAATCGTGCCTCCACGTGTCAGGATTCCCGAAAAATCCTTTGAAGTCAGCATACTAAAATTTCCATATATCAATCCTTTATATCCATCCTGAAAGCCATAAATCTCCACATCATCACGCTTGGAGCAGATTCCTTTTACAACTCCTCGCATTGCTGCGTTCAACGCCTGACAATCTCCACCACTTGTCAACATTCCAATTCTAAGCATAGTACTCATCCTCCTTGCTAAAACTCTTTGCGTACTGATTGTATTTTAGCACAAATAAATAAGACTATAAAGAAAAATCTTATTCCCCGATTCTTCTTCATAGTCTCACTTTATTTTCTCACATTTTTAGATTTTTATTTCATAATCGGCTTCAAAGCTTCTGAAAGCTTGTCCTTCTCAGCCTGTGCTTCCTCAAGGTTCTTGCCGAGTGTTGTATAATAAATTTTAATCTTCGGCTCTGTTCCTGAAGGACGAACGATAACCGTTTCTTTATTCTCCAGCTTATAAATAAGAACATTTGCAGCCGGAAGTCCTGTTTCTTCCGGTTTCTTGTAATCTGTAACTGATACAACTTTATAGCCTGCAACCTCCTCGAGTGGCTTATCTCTTAATCCCTGCATGATCTCAGCCATGCGATCCATACCACTGAGTCCCGGGAACTCGAAGCTGTCAATCTTATTCAGATAACGACCATACTCAGCATAAATCTCTTCCAATCTCTGTTTCAGAGAGCTTCCAATACTTCTATAATAAGCTGCCATCTCACAAATTAACATAGAACCGATGATTGCATCTTTATCACGGACATATGGACCTGCCAAGTATCCGTAACTTTCCTCAAATCCAAAGATAAAGCGGTCAACCTCACCAGCTGCCTCAAGACCTGCAATCTGATCACCAATCCACTTAAATCCTGTCAAAACACTTCTAAGCTCAACACCGTAATGTTCAGCAACTGCATCAGCAAGTGGTGTAGATACGATGGATTTGACAGCTACCGGATTCTGTGGCATCGTACCTTTCTCGATACGACCTGCACAAATATAATCAAGGAGAAGAACTCCTACTTCATTACCACTAACCAGCTCATAAGAACCATCCGGGCACTTCATGGCAATACCAACACGGTCTGCATCCGGATCTGTTGCAAGCATCAAATCTGCCCCAGTCTCTTTTGCAAGGTTCAAACCTTTCTCAAGAGCCTCAAAAATCTCTGGGTTTGGGTAGCTGCATGTTGTGAAATATCCATTCGGATACTCCTGTTCAGGAACGATTGTAACATCTGTAATTCCGATATCTTTTAACACCTGTGTGACCGGAACCAGTCCAGAACCATTGAGCGGACTGTACACAAGCTTCAATCCTGCTGTCTTACACAGACCCGGACGAACCTGTCTCTCCTCAATTGCATCATAAAGTGCTCTCTTACAGTCATCTCCGACAAAGCGAATCAGACCTTCCTCAACACCCTGTGCAAATGGTATGTATTTTGCTCCTGTCAATACATCTGTCTTCTGAATTTCTTCATATACAATTGCGGCTGCATCATCTGTCATCTGGCATCCGTCCGGACCATATGCTTTATATCCGTTGTATTTTGCCGGATTGTGAGAAGCTGTTACCATAACACCTGCATTACAGTTATAATAACGAGTAGCAAAAGAAAGGGCCGGAACCGGCATTAACGCATCATAAATGCGAACCTTAATTCCATTTGCCGCCAATACACTCGCTGCATTCTTAGCAAATACATCACTCTTGATACGGCTGTCATAACTGATTGCAACTGTCTGTGTTCCCCCCTGAGTCTTAACCCAGTTTGCAAGTCCCTGTGTTGCCTGACGTACAACATAGATGTTCATGCGGTTTGTACCGGCTCCAAGAACACCTCGAAGTCCTGCTGTTCCAAACTTAAGAGCAACAGCAAAACGCTCCTTGATTTCTTCGTCATTTCCCTCAATCTTTGTCAGTTCCGGATTCAGATCCGCATCCTCCAAATCTGCCTCCAACCAACGTTTGTAATCATCCTGATACATATTTTATCACTCCTGACTCTTTTTTTAATTTAGATTCTTTCGCTTATGTAAAAA
The DNA here is from genome assembly GCA_052272205.1 of Schaedlerella sp. Lineage (GTDB taxonomy): Bacteria > Bacillota > Clostridia > Lachnospirales > Lachnospiraceae > Schaedlerella. The sequence continues at coordinate 15,607 of DAVZKO010000063.1, forward strand.
CTAACTTAAATATACCATATTTTGTATAAGACAGCAATTAGGAACAGGGCATTTTCAAAAAATATACAATATTAGTATGATTATTCAAACTATATTTCAATTTTTTACAAATTTCAACACGCATGCTTTCTGAAGT
>DAVZKO010000064.1:0-15622 GCA_052272205.1 Schaedlerella sp.
TGCGACCTCCTGGTCCCAAACCAGGCGCTCTAGCCAAGCTGAGCCACACCCCGATGTTGTGCTTTGTTTTGTCTCATCCGTAAGACAAGAGTTATTATATGTCATGGAATACTAAAAGTCAACACTTTTTTTAATTTTTTTCATGTTTTTTTCATATTGTATATTTTGTATATTTTATTTGTGCAATTTGCTATTTTATTCATCTAGTTAACTATACGTCCCTTCGTAAGAAGCAGATGGTATCGCATATTCGATAAATAAAAGAGCAGAACTTTACCGGGCAGGTGCTGGAAGGATTACAAATATGATAGACTTTCCGTACCTGTTTTCAGCATATACAGCAATAAAGCCACTCTTCGCCCTCCCCATTCCGACTTCACTCAGTCTCCAGCATCCTTTGATTTCTGTTTCCTTCACTTCCTGCGCCGTTACACGACTTGCGAAAAATTGATATAAGAATTCTTATATCAATTTTTCGCAAGGACCATGTAAGTCAACCAAGTGAATCAAATAGAAAGATAATACACTTCTACATTGATCGCGCCCTCTGCATCCATCTCCATTATCATATAGCTCGGCTGTCTGCCCGCCTGCCTCGGATAGGATAAACTTCCGGGATTGAGCACCGTAATTCCATCTTTCTCATTCAGATATGGCCGGTGTGTATGGCCAAACATCACGATATCTGCGTGTCTTGCCTTTCCTTCTTCGCGAATCTGTTCCTTTGTCATGGATACATAATAATTGTGTCCATGTGTAATAAACACTTTCTTCGCTCCTATGTAGAATTCTTCTTCTCTCGGTAAGTATGAGAAGAAATCATTATTTCCTGCTACAATATGTTTTTCACAATCTACAACCGCATCAATATATTCTTCTCCACCTTCCACATCTCCAAGATGAATGAACATATCGATCTTCCCTGCTGCTTCCAATGCACGATCCAGATTGTGATGCTTTCCATGTGTGTCACTGACAATCAATATTTTCATTTTGCTGCCTTCCCATACTTGCTCTCAATCACTTCACGCATTGCCCGAAGTGCTTTTCCTCTATGACTTAATTCATTCTTTTTATCTGCGTCCATCTCTGCCGTCGTACATCCACATTCCGGATAATAGAATATCGGATCATAACCAAACCCATTCTCGCCTATAATCTCATGAGCAATTCTTCCTTCTATCGTTCCTCTGGATATCTGCACTTCTCCATCCGGAAACGCTGCACAGATAACACAGACAAAGCGAGCCGTACGTTTCTCATCCGGAACACCTTTTAATTTGTCCAACAGCAAATTATTCTTAATATCATAGGATGTGTCCTCTCCTGCAAATCGCGCAGAATACACCCCTGGTGCTTTATTTAAGTAATCAATCTCCAAGCCGGAATCATCTGCCAGAACAATATCATTCGGCAAATGTTTCGCAATTGCCCTTGCTTTAATTTCTGCATTTGCCTCAAATGTCTCACCATCTTCTACGATATCTTCCTCGATTCCCAATTCTTTCATCGAATAGATCGGCATTCCCAAATCCGCCAATATCATGCGGATTTCTTGCATCTTATTCTGATTTCCGGTTGCGAAAACAATTCTTCTCTCCATAGTTTCTTACGCCTCTTCTTCACTCTTAACATTTCTCTTTGGCGGTCTTGGTCCGATAAATTGATAAAAATACGTCTTGATCATTCCATTGTAAATCTTACGATTCTTATCCGCCTTTCTTCCAAAATACCGCTCTGTATCTTCATAACTTGTAATCATATATGCCGACCAGCTGTCCAGCTTCTGGAAGCTTTCACCGAATTCACGATACAACTTCGGAAGTGCCTCTTTTTCTTCCAAACGTTCTCCATAAGGCGGGTTCGTGATCACAAATCCATATTTTTTCGGATGTCTAAGTTCACTGACCGGTCTTTGCTGAAAATGAATCAAATGTGCAACACCTGCATCTTCTGCATTCTGTCTTGCAGCGCGAATAACATCCGCGTCAATATCATACCCTTGAATATCCACTTCAATGTCATCATTTACCAGTTCATTTGCCTCATCAATTGTCTCATACCATAATTTCTTCGGGATGAGGTTCGTCCAAGTCTCCGCTGTAAAAGAGCGATTCATTCCCGGTGCAATATTCGCTGCCATCATTGCCGCTTCAATCGGAAATGTTCCACTTCCACAGAATGGGTCTACAAGGATTCTGTCCTTCTTCCAAGGCGTCAGCATAATCAATGCTGCTGCCAGAGTCTCCGTGATCGGAGCCTTACTTGACAATTGACGATATCCTCTCTTATGAAGTGAGACACCGGAAGTATCAATCCCCACTGTCACAACATCTTTCATTAAAAATACACGAACCGGATAAGATGCACCTGTCTCCTCGAACCATTTCTTATGGTACTGCATCTTCAGTCGCTCAACCATTGCTTTTTTCATAATTGACTGAATGTCTGACGGACTGAACAATTTACTTTTTACCGAAGCAGCCTTGGTCACCCAGAATTTACCGTCTGCAGGGATATATTCTTCCCACGGCAGTCTCTTTGTTTTCTCAAACAGCTCATCAAACGTTCTTGCCTCAAATTCTCCAACCTTCAACAAGATTCTTTCTGCTGTTCTCAAAAATACATTCGCCCGACAAATTGCCTCAGCATCTCCTATAAATGTAACCCTTCCATCTTCAACTTTCGAAATCTCATACCCCAAATCTATGATTTCTCGTTTGAGCACAGATTCCAGTCCAAAATGGCAAGGTGCAATTAATTCTACTCTTTTCATTCGTTCCTCCATATTTTAAATACGTTGTTCTTTCTCTTCAATCTGTACCCATTTTACTATAAAATAAAGACATAGTAAAGGTTACTGTTCGCAGGGTATTGCAAACAGTAACCTTTCAATAATTGCCACGTATTCTCTTTTGCTGTCACATTTTACAAGATTTCTGCAAACTGTAACGTTTGAACAACGCTCTCTACGACTGCTTAATAGTTGTCGCGCTCGTCATATGCATTTTTATCATATGCATTTTTACTCTGTGTGTTTGATGCATTCTTATTTTTTGAATTCATACCATTCTTGCTCTGTGTATCAGATGCATTTTTGTTCTTTGATGTTGTGCTGTTGGCATTTTTGTTCTGTCCATCTGAGAAATCATTGCTGTTTGTTTTTGAAGTACTATAATTTTTTGTCATTGTTTTTTCCTCCTAAAATTTTGGTACATTGCTATTATGTCTTCTTTCCAAAATAATATTCGTAAATTTTCAATAACACGCTATTTTTCATTCTTTTTCTATTTTTACCATATTTTGTCAATCTTTTTAATTGTTTTACTTGCATTTTCCAAGTATGTATATTATACTTAGACTCGTAGAAAGTTCACTTTCTACAACCCCTTATTAATTATTTATACTCCCCTCAAAAGACCGATGGCTCCCCCATCGGTCTTTTACTTTACATCCTCTTTATTTATCGATTCACCATCGTCGCCCTCCAATCAGACGAATCACGATCATCACGATCAACAATGGGATCAATATCGGAGCAAGGAAACTTACAATTCCACTTACAATTGCTACAACCAATACAACTACCATCACAACAAACAAGATCAGTAACAACTTCTTCCACCAGGTATCAATTCCAAATACATGGATGCTTTGTCTATCATAACCATCCTTTTGCCCTGATGTAGAATAATATTCATCCTGTCCGGACTCATAAACAACTTCTCTGTCTGTTCCATCGGCTGCATCAATAATTGTTTTGGCAAGAACCCAAGGGTCTCCCAACATCTGGAGCACTTCTTCCTCACTTTTTCCTTTGTGCACTTCTTCCGATATATATTCATTATAATATGCCACATTCTCCTGCACAGTTCTCTCATTTACATTTCCCTGCAAGGCCTGTCGCAATTGCTCTATAAAGTCCACTCGCGTCATATCATTTCCTCCTTCACTTTCGTTTAGAATAGCACACTCCGTGTTGCTTTCCAATAAAAGTTTTCTAAATTTTTCATAATATATACGGAAGATGTTACTGCTCACAGTACCTGTGACCAGCAACGCATCCCCCATTTTAAATCGCCTTTAGCGGTAGGCGAGATGCCGTTCAAGACAAAACGTGCATCCTCCGTGTCAATCAGCGTAGTGATTGACACGGAGTGAACAGTAACCGGAAGATCACTTTAATTTTCTTTTTGTATTTTGTCGCTTACGTTTTCTTCTATCCCTGCTTCATTCTGTTGTTCTTCCGAATATTGTCTGAGCTGTCTAATCAGCCCGTCCCTTTCCATCCGAAAATTCTCAGCTTGTATCGTCATAAATACCCCATATCCAATCAACACCATCGATATCATCCCTACTACCACGTATTTCTTAATCTGCACTCCTTTCCGTTCTCTTATATATGGCATATCTCGATATACCTGCGATAAATCATCATATTGTTTCTGCATCGTCTCCCCAATACATTTGTCAATCAACTTTTCAATCTGATAAATTTCTTTTCTCGTCAATGCCGGTTTCATTTCCGTATTTGCCATAATAAACTGAATCGTCTTTCCATAGCCATATAAATCCATAGAAGCCTGCACATTATGTTTTCTTCGGACAATTGGTTTCACAAAATGACTTCTTACCGCTTGCTTCTGCAAATTCTTCATAACAAAAGCATTGCTTTCCGCCTCCAGATCTAACAACAGCAACTTATCCTCGTCTGTGACAAGCACACTGTATGGATTCATATAACGATATCCTTTATTATTTCTACATCTTTGATATTGTTCCAACTGTGTAAGCAACTCTTTCATCCACGAAAACAACATTGCTTTTTCAATAACCGGCTGCCCCTTCAACCGATATAATAATAATTGCCCTTTCACACAATCCATTGTCGGCCAACATCTTCCTCCATGTTCTACAAAACGAATCACCTCATAATTTGTTTCGATAACAATCGCCCCTTTCCTGTCTCCTATCAATTGTTCTTTCTTGAAATTTTGCTTGAATGATAAGCTGGATATTTAATGTGTTAGATTTCGTTGTTTATATAAAAAAACAACTATATTAGATTTATAATCAGAGTATTTGTATCATACTTTATTTATTTGCTTTTTGCAATTATTTTGACAAAATTCCTTCGAAAACTCCAGTAAAAATCCCGTCTAAAATTTTTTTAATTTTTTTCAACTTTTCTATTGACAATTCTTCTATCTTGCCCTATAATAATTTTTGTTGTGAGCGACACAGTTCAACAGCATGTGCGATTAGCTCAGCTGGATAGAGCGTCTGGCTACGGACCAGAAGGTCGGGGGTTCGAATCCTCTATCGCACGTATTTAACCGTCTCTTCGGAGACGGTTTTTTGTTATATTTAAGTTTATTAAATTGCTGTTTTCTTCACAACCTGAACCATTACACGACTTGCGAAAAATTGATATAAGAAATTCGTGCGAATATGGAGTGAGGTTAGAAGCAGTTAGAGGATTTATATTTACGTTAAAGGAATTCAGCGAACGTGTTTGAACCGCGAAGCGGTGAGTTTGGAGCTGAATTCTTTTGTTTTTAGTAAATATAAATCCTCTTATCTGCTTCTTACCTCATGGAATCTGAGCAAGAATTCTTATATCAATTTTTTGCAAGGACCGTGTAAGTCAACTTATCGCCCCAAACGGTCCCCTATCCTCTAAATCTCTCCGCCTGACTCTGAATCAGCTCCGTATCATCAAAGTAATTAATCTTCATAGAAGCTTTTACTTCACTCAAAGTCTGCGCTGCACGAGCTTCTGCTTTCTCGCTTCCTTTTTTCAGAATCTCATATACATATGGAATATCTTTCTGATACTCTTTTCTACGATTACGGATTGGCTCAAGTTCTGCCTGAAGTACGTTATTCAAGAAACGTTTTACCTTCATATCACCAAGTCCACCTCTTGTATAGTGGTCTTTTAATTCCTGTAAACATGCATATTCTGGCAGGAACTCTTCAAAATATTCCTGTCTGCAGAATGCATCCAGATATGTGAATACTGTATTTCCTTCCAGCTTACCAGGATCTGACACTTTAATGTGTGTCGGATCTGTAAACATGCTGAACACTTTCTTCTGGATCTCATCCGGCTCTTCGGACAAATAGATACAGTTTCCGAGTGATTTACTCATCTTTGCTTTTCCATCAATTCCAGGAAGACGTAAGCATGCCTGATTCTCCGGAAGTAAAATCTCCGGCTCAACCAATGTATCGCCATAAACCGAATTAAATTTTCTTACAATCTCTTTTGTCTGCTCTAACATCGGGAGCTGATCTTCTCCAACCGGAACAGTTGTAGCTTTAAACGCAGTAATATCTGCAGCCTGACTGATTGGATATGTGAAGAATCCAACCGGAATGCTGGCTTCGAAATTACGCATCTGGATCTCAGATTTTACAGTAGGATTTCTCTGCAATCTGGATACAGTTACAAGGTTCATATAATAGAACGACAACTCACACAGCTCCGGAATCTGTGACTGGATAAACAATGTCGCTTTCTCCGGATCGAGTCCGCATGCAAGATAATCGAGCGCAACTTCAATGATATTCTGTCGTACTTTCTCCGGATTATCTGCATTGTCTGTCAACGCCTGTGCATCCGCGATCATGACAAACATATCATCAAAATCTCCCTGATTCTGTAATTCTACTCTTCTTTTTAAGGAGCCAACATAGTGTCCAACATGCAATCTTCCTGTCGGTCTGTCTCCTGTTAACATAATCTTTCCCATAATGTTTTTTACTTCCTCCTAGTAACTTTATTTCACAAATAGTGTCTGCTGTGCTGTCTTTCTGATTCCGTTCGCCTCCGGTGCATATACAAACTGGTACAATGTATATGCCATCAAAAAGCCTGCCATAACATCAAACACCGAATGTTGTTTCAAAAACATCGTTGCCATGATGATCAGTGCTGTCAAAATATACGCACCCATACATACAACTTTATGTTCATTTAACTTTTTACTGTTTTTAATTGCAATACATGCAGCAAGAGAATTAAATACATGAAGACTCGGAAATACATTCGTCGGTGTATCTGTCCGATATACCATCTTCACCAAGTCTACAAAAATGTTATCTCTTTCAAACACAACGGGACGAAGTGCAAGCCCATTTGGCATAATTGTTGATATGATCAAAAAGATTGTCATACCGGCAAAACTTAACTTTGCCAGTTTGTAGAATCCGTCCACATCTGTAAAAAAGAAATACACAAAAACCGCAGCTATGAAAACGAACCACAGTAAGTACGGTACAATAAAATATTCGACAAACGGAATCTTGTCATCAAGTGGTGAGTGTATAATGTGATATCCACTTGTCACATGTGTCTCCAAATAATAAAACCATGGTCCATAAAGTAATGCATAGCTGAAAACCCATGCATGCTTATATTGTTTTAGAATGTCCCCCAATTTTCTTTTCTTGTTCATAACGAACGCCCCTTTTTGAATACACAAATGGATTAATCTGCTCTTTTACTGCTAAAAATTATAGCATGATTTTTCCCCAACAACAAGGAGGTTCATAAAACCTTAACAATTCTTTCAAATCTTTCTTATATTTATGTGCCGCCCATTATTTTCCAGCCGGGACAATGATCCGCACCTGCTTCTCAAGCAGTTTTGCTTTCAATTCATTTCCAATCGCAATCGGCTCTCCATCTGTATGGATTGGGAACTGGGATTCCATGTCAATCTCCACTTCCTTACAGCGGAAAATATCGATTCCTTTGATACCGACATGCTTGCCCTTAAATGCCAGTGGAAGTAAAAGCAAAACTTTCCATCGCGGCAATCCGGATACCACAATCACGTCCAGATATCCATCATTCACTTTTGCTTCCGGACAAAAGAAAAATCCTCCGCCTTCATACGGATGATTCATAACCGCAACAAAGTATGTATTATCAAAGCTCTTTTCAATCTCTCCGTCCATTCGTACAACGGCTTTCGCATGAGCATCCTTGAACAATCTCCGAAGTGCCACAGCGAGATAACTCAACTGTCCCAGTTTCACTTTATTGAGCAGCACTTTTAATTTTGACACTGCCACCTGATGACATACTGCCGCATCAAACCCAATTCCCGTACTTACCGCAAATCGATGAGATATACCTTCACAGCTCATCTCTCCCACATCCATCGAAATGATATCCTCTGGATTTAATATGTTGGAAAGTGCCTCTTTTGAATCTGTCGGCAGCTTTAATGCTCTTGTAAAATCGTTTCCTGAACCGGTTGGAATATAACCGAGTATCACTTTTGAGCAGTCTCGGATTCCGTTTATCACCTCATCCATCGTTCCGTCTCCGCCGAGCACTACGATTGTATGTTCCTCTTCATCTGCTGTCAGTCCTCTCGTTATCTCCGTTGCCTGTTTCTCATATTCCGTAAATCTCACCTGATACTTTACTCTGTGCTTTTTCAGCTCAGGCTCTACCTGATTCCAAATCAAACCGCCCCGTCCCGATTTTGACTTTGGATTTACAATAAATGTATATTCCACGCTTCCACCTCCGGCGTCTACTCCATCGTACTATCCAGATACTTTCCAAGAGACCGTCTCATGTTTCCGGCAAAATCTGCTTCTCCGTTTCTCAAACACCATTCAAACACATTGCCAATAACAATCATGCGAATATCTGTTGTAAATTCTTCCAGTTCGACATTCAGATGCACAATGCCTGCCTCCATCGCACGCTCAATATACGTCTGCACCGTAACAATCGGGTATGGTCGCTCTGTACGACTAACCGGATTTAATGCCTGATTTTTCGTATCATAATATCCTGACATAAATTCCACGCCAAGTTCTTCACAATATTCCACATAATTCAAATACACCCGGATAACTGCAATTTTCGCCTCTTCCACACTTTTCGGCATATCTAACAAATCCGGATTGATGCTCGGCTGTTCTTCTATATAATAGGACAACAAATCATCTTTTGTTTTAAAATGATGATAAAAACTGCCATTTGATACACCGGCCTCCTCGCAGATATTCTTAATCGAAAGCTCTTCATATCCTTTTTTCTGTAATATATGTTTTGCCGCACGAAAAATCCGCTCTTTCGTTTTCTTTGATTTCTGCTGTTGTTTTCCGAGCTCTACCTTTTCATCCATGATTCTAATTCCCTTCTGTAAGCACCTCTCTGTTTTCCTATTATACTAACACAAATCCTACTTTTATTCAAGAAAACAGAGTGCACTCCATTCATTTCCAAATCCGCATTTCATGGTAAATAAGTCATACCTCTTCCTCTGCATCTCCCACCTTTATCATCAGACAATCCACTTTACAAGCATTTTCAATCTTCCATAATTGCCAGTGCATATTTCGTATATACCGAAAATGCTGTTGGAATCGGGTATTTTTTCATCATTTCATCTTTGTCTGCAAAAATCATTTCTGTATTACAGGATTTTTCCAACTCATCCACAACAATTTCATATCCTGTCATATGCCATTCCACATGACTGAAAATATGTTTTGCATTCTCTAATTTTTTGATTCGAACCGGCATCATCCCGATGGATTTGGCATATTCGATAAGTTCTTTTCTTGTCAAATGCCCTTCCAGATTGGGGAATTCATACAATCCCGCAAGCAATCCACTTTCCGGTCTTTTTCGAATTGCAATCTTCTCCTCATCTTTCATGATCAGCACTGTTTTCTTCTCAATTCTTCTTGCCTTTGCTTTCTTCTTCACCGGAAGATCCATTTGAATCGACTTTTGATTGGCCAGACATAATTGAGCGACCGGACAGATCTCGCACTTTGGCTCCCCGTTCGGTACACAGACAATCGCTCCCAATTCAATCAATCCCTGATTAAAATCACTCGCTGCATCCGCAGGAATGACCTGTTCTATCTCCTGCTCCATGTGCTTTCTCGTAGATGCTTTCATAATATCTTCATAACTCGCATCCAATCTTGAAACTACTCTCAGAACATTTCCATCCACAGCCGGCTTCGGAATCCCAAACGCAAATGAACTGATTGCTCCCGCTGTGTAATTGCCGATTCCCGCCAACGCTTTTATCTCTTCATAATCCCGCGGCATTGCTCCGTGATGCTGCTCCATGATCTGTCTTGCCGCCTTCTGCATATTTCTGACCCGATTATAATAGCCAAGTCCTTCCCATAATTTCAGAAGCCGTTCCTCCGGTGCCTCCGCCAAATCCTCAATCGTCGGAAATGCTTCAAGAAATGCTGCATAATACGACTTCACAGCCTCTACTCTCGTCTGTTGCAACATAATCTCAGACACCCAGATATGATATGGATCAGCGCCTTCTCTCCAAGGCAGATCCCGTTTATTATTCCGATACCATTCTACAATAAATGGTACTGCTTTTTCCAGATTTTCATTTCGAACTTGTTCTATTTCTTGATTCTGTCTCATGTAATCCCATGTCTCTTTCTATTAGAATAAAGAATGTGCATAGGCACATTGTGCGCCCTCGCGGAACATTTTTTAATTTATAGGAAAGCACTTTCCTATAAATCAAAAAAATAGCAACAAGACAGCTTCTTTACTAGAAACTGCCTTGCTATATTTTAGAAATTACTTTCTATTATATTTTACAAAATTTTAGATAAAAATTCTTTCAATCTCTCATCTTTCGGATTTCCGAAAAATTCTTCCGGAGTTCCCTGTTCTTTAATCTGACCTGCATCCATAAATAATACTCGAGTCGCAACCTCTTTTGCAAATCCCATCTCATGAGTAACAACCGCCATGGTCATTCCTTCATGTGCAAGATTCTTCATCAGCTCTAATACTTCACCAACCATCTCCGGGTCCAGAGCGGAAGTTGGTTCGTCAAACAGCATCACTTCCGGTTTCATCGCCAACGCTCTTACAATTGCGATTCGCTGTTTCTGTCCACCTGAAAGCTGTGACGGATACGCATTTGCTTTCTGCTCAAGCCCAACTCTCTTGAGTAAGTCCATCGCCTCTTTCTCTGCTTCTTCCTTACTCTTCTTCAGCAATTTGATTGGAGCAAGTGTAATGTTTTCCAAAATTGTCTTATGCGGAAACAGATTAAAATGCTGGAACACCATTCCCATTTTCTGACGATGTACATTGATATCGGTTTCCTTGCTTGTGATATCCACGCCCTCAAAATAAATGTGTCCGCTCGTCGGAACCTCCAGCAGATTCAGAGAACGTAAAAAAGTTGATTTTCCTGATCCAGACGGACCGACAATTACAACCACTTCCCCTTTGCTGATTGTTTCAGATACACCATTCAATGCATGAAGTTCGTTTGCATACACCTTATGCACATCATCTACTTTGATTAATACATCTCCTTTAGTGGTCACTGTTTCTCAACCTCCTCTCCAGTAAGTTTACACATTTTGTAAAGATCATTACCAGAACAAGATAAATCAGTGCCACTGCAATCAATGGCATAAATGCATCGTATGTTCGACTTCGAATGATATCTCCACCTTTTGTCAAATCCTGCAATGCAATATATCCTGATACAGAAGTTTCCTTCAATAATACAATAAATTCATTTCCCAATGCCGGAAGCACATTTTTAAATGCCTGTGGCATAATAATATAGAACATTGTCTGTGCATAATTAAATCCAAGACTGCGTCCTGCTTCCATCTGTCCATTGTCGATTGACATGATACCGGAACGGAAAATCTCAGCTACATAAGCGGCTGAGTTAATTCCAAATGCCATGATCGCCACTAACACTTTGCTGATTTGTGTACTTCCAAAGATTACGAAGTAAATGATCAACAACTGTACAACAACCGGAGTTCCTCTGATCACTGTCAAATATATCTTGCAAAGGAAATTCAGAATCTTTAATTTACCGGTCTTGTCATATGTCGCTCTGACAATTGCGATCAGAAATCCAAATACAATTCCCAGCAGAACCGCAAAAAAGGTAACTTCCAGAGTTACGCCCAGACCATTCAGAAGAAATTTCCAACGGTCATCTGTTATAAAGTTCATTATAAACCTTGCTTTAAAATCTGCCATAAGTTCCTACCTTCTCTTTTGCCGTTAATTATTCAGCATCTGTGCTGATGTACTTCTCAACGATTGCATCAAATGTTCCGTCTTTTTTCAGCTCTGCGATTGCATCGTTTACTTTGTCAACAAGGTCGCTTCCTTTTTTGAAGCACAGTGCATAGTCTTCTTCTACATACTCTGTATCCAGAATCTTAAGACCTTCGTTCTCTTTTACAAATGTCTGTGCCGGCTGGTCATCGATGATCACTGCATCGATTTTACCCTGCTGAAGAGCCTGTACTGCTTCTACACCTTTGTTGTAACGCTCTACATTATCATCGCCGTAATCGCCAGATGCATAGATGTCACCTGTTGTTCCAAGCTGAACACCGATTTTCTTACCGCTCAGGTCATCCGGACCTGTGATGTCTGTGTTGTCATCTGTAACGATGATCACCTGACGTCCTGTATAGTAGCTGTCTGAGAAATCAACCTGTGACGCTCTCTCTTCTGTAACTGTCATACCTGCTGCACCAAAATCAGCTTTTCCACTCTGAACAGCTGGAATGATAGAATCAAATGCCATGTCTTCAATTGATAATTCCATACCTAATTTGTCAGCGATTGCTGCAGCAAACTCTGCATCGATACCAACGATATCGTCTCCGTCATAATACTCATATGGTGGGAACTCTGCATTTGTTGCCATCACAAGTTTGTCCTGTCCTTTATCGCTGTCTGAATCTGAACTTTTATTTCTTGAACCACATGCTGCCATAGAAACCATACATACTGCTGCTAATACAACGCTTAATACTTTCTTCTTCACTTTTACTTCCTCCTAAAGATTATTCATTTTGCATAACAATACACATTATCTTTCATATTTTATCATGTTTATACAAAATTTCAAGTATACATGAAAAAATAACCTGATAAACATGCAGAACTTCTGTTGCTGTTCATAGTAGCAGACGAATAATCGATCATGTCAAAAGAGCTACTGAAACCTTCCGTTTCAATAGCCCTTATGTAAACACAATATAATTTTTTAAACAAGCAGTGCTGATACAGAAAAATACAAAAATACAATTACTCCAAGTACAATTCGATAATAACCGAATGCCTTGAAATCATGTTTTTTAATATACTGCATCAAAAACTTGATTACAAATATAGACACTACAAATGATACAACACATCCCAATAACAGCAAGAAAAATTCCTGGCCGGTAAATGCAAATCCAAATTTGATCATCTTAAGCATGCTCCATCCGAACATAACCGGAATCGCAAGGAAAAATGTAAATTCTGCTGCCACACTTCTGGATGCCCCAATAATCAATCCACCCAGAATTGTTGCTCCGGATCTTGATGTACCAGGAATCATCGCCAGAACCTGAAATCCTCCGATTGCAAGTACCATCGGGATTGTAAGCTGTGAAAGTTTTGTCGCTTTTGGTGCCACACCTTCATGTTTCTTCTCAATCACAATAAAAAGTATACCATAGATGATCAGCATTGCCGCTACTACATATGCGTTCATAAAATGTGCATCTACATAATCATCAAACAACAATCCGATGATCATAGCCGGAATCGTCGCGATAATAACCTTGATCCACAACTGGATCGTCATCATCTTCTGTTTTTCTGTCTTCTTCGCCGAAAATGGATTCAACTTATTAAAGTAAATCAGGATAACCGCTAAAATTGCACCAAACTGAATAACTACATTGAACATCTCCACAAATTCATGGCGCAGACTTAATTTTACAAATTCTTCAACAAGGATCAAGTGTCCTGTACTACTAATCGGAAGCCACTCGGTGATTCCCTCAACAATACCTAATATTATTACTTTTAACGCTTCTAACATTCTTTTCCTCCCCCGAGAACATATCTAACGATTGCCTGTGCCGCACCGTCCTCATCATTCGTTCCCGTCACATAATCTGCGTTACATTTTACCGCATCTTCCGCATTGCCCATCGCAATACCGACTCCGGCCTCTGTTATCATCTCAATATCATTATCTCCGTCACCGATTGCCATAATTTCTTCACGCTCAATCCCAAGTATCTTACCCAATGCGATCAAGCCCTTCCCCTTATTCACACCTGCTGCGTTGATTTCGATATTGTATTTTAATGAACTGACAAGATTCAGATCTTCACACTTACTCAATTCTTCCCATGCTGCTCTCCGTTCATCCATGTCAGCAAACAGTGCCTGTACTTTATCAAGTTCCTGTTCCTTGGACTCCAACAATTCCATAATGTCCGGAACCGGAATTCGCGACGAACGAACATAATTCCACATATTCGGATCATGATGATAGCGCTCTACATGGTCAAGTTTGTCCTTCTGTGCATATCCCTGTCCATCAAAATATATCTCTTGTAGAGTATCATATTTCCCTGTAATTTCCAATGATTTTTTTGCACTTTCCTTCGATAGTAAATGCTCGATCAACAATTCGCCACTTTCCGTATCCAATATTCTCGCCCCATTAGAAGTAAGCGCATATCGCATGCCCGGAAATTCCCGAAGTTCTTTTGGTACACCGGTAAACGGACGCCCTGTTGCCACCAATACATGTACCCCCTTCTCAATTGCCTTTGCAATCACTTCTTTTGTAAAAGGAGTCAGCTCTTTTTTGGAGTTTAACAGCGTACCATCCAAATCTAACCCAACCATCTTTATCTGCATCGTTTCGTTTCCTTCCTAATCTTTGATTCCTATTCACGTCTCTTAAATCCATTGTATCAAAATTTGCTTAATTCTGCAATTTATAGTATAATACATGGATAAAACTTTTGGACAGACAGAAATTCCTGCCTTGATACCAAAAGTTTTCAACTCGTAAATCAAGCAAAGAAAGGATTATATTTATGAATTTGCATACAAAACGTAGGTTCAAAACCGGTATTTCTTTACTATGTACTGCCACTATGACCTTCGCCCTTGCAACTCCATACAGCTTCGCAGCAGATAAAGAAACCTTGGAGAATAAGACCGCGGATTTGCAGTCTCAATTATCCGGCATCAATGAGGAGCTGGTCAAAATCAGTGATGACATTTACGACACACAGATGCGTGTAACCATCGTAAACAGTGAGATTCTTCGAAGCGAAGATGAACTTGCCGCTTCTCAGGAAAACGAAGAACAGCAATATGAAAATATGAAATCCCGTATAAAATATATGTATGAAAACGGAACTTCAAACATGATGGAGATGTTATTTTCTGCTGAAAATATGGGTGACCTTTTAAACAAAGCTGACTTCATTCAGAATATCAGTCAATACGACAGGGATATGTTAAACGAATTACAGACAATCCATAACGATATTCAGAATCAGCAGGATGCACTGAAAACGCAGCAAGATTCTTTAACACAACTGGAAGACGAACTGCAAGATAAACAAGCCGAGTTACAGGCAAAAGCAGATGAGACATCAACTGACTTGGCAACATTCCAGGCTCAGTTACAGCAGATTCGTGAAGAAGAAGCTGCCAAAGCCGCTGCGGAAGCTGCTGCAAAGGCAAAAGCAGAACAGGAAGCTGAATCCTAAAAATGCTGACATCAGGTTGGTGCTG
>DAVZKO010000065.1:0-15270 GCA_052272205.1 Schaedlerella sp.
GCACTTGCTTAGTATATCAAGCAAAACACAGTTTGTCAACAAAAAAATTTAAAAAGTTTAAATAATGGTATCCAAATGCCACTTATTGGCTTTGGTACATTTATGCTCAACGGAGAAACCTGTATCAATGCAGTAACTTCTGCAATCAAATGCGGTTATCGCATGATTGATACCGCAGAAGCTTATGGTAATGAAAAAGAGGTAGGTATGGGAATCAAAGCCAGCGGTATCGACCGCAAGGAACTTTTCCTCATCACAAAGGTAAACTTCACCTCTTATGAAAATGCTGAACAGGCAGTCTTCCAGTCACTTGAAAACCTACAGACTGATTATATCGATTTGCTACTTCTACACTGGCCATTTGCAAATTATTATGCTGCATGGCGCAGCTTAGAAAAGCTATATGCAGAAGGTAAAATCCGGGCTATTGGAATTTCTAACTTTGAACCAGATCAGCTTCTTGACCTGATTGCCTACAATAAAATCATTCCTGCGGTCAATCAGATTGAAACCAATCTTTACTGTCAGCGAAACACTGAACGCAATTGGATGGATAAAAAACAAGTGGCACACATGGCATATGCACCACTCGGTCAGGGGAATCGTAATGAAATGTATCAGGAACCTGTCGTACTCTCGCTTGCTGAAAAATCCGGGAAAACGCCGGCACAGATTCTGCTCCGCTTCCTGACGCAAAAAGATATTGCTGTCATTCCGAGAAGCACAAAACCGGAACACATCAAAGAGAATCTCAATTTATTTGATTTTATGCTGACCAATGAAAAAATGGCACAGCTTTCAGCTCTCGATAAAACAGAACCTCTGATTGGTAAACCGGAAACACCAGAATTGGTGGAATTCTCACTGACATGGTAAAATAAGGAAATCTTAATCATGTAAAAAGGGACCGAGAATACGTCACTGTATTCTTCGCCCCTTTTCATAAAGATAAGAGAGTTTTCCTCATCTCTCTCCTTCTTTGAATTTGCGCATCATCTCATTTGTCAAACTGAAATCCCCTGGCTGAAGTACAATTTCCTCCCGTTGTACCCACTCAGCATACTTTAACTCATGGCGATCCATAATAATCGTATCGTCTCCATCCACATCACAGTAAAAACCAAGCAGAATATCATTCGCAGTTCCCCATGGCTGAGATTTATAATATCGTATATTTTTCACTTTAATTCCGGCTTCTTCCATAACTTCACGCATAACCGTCTCTTCCACCGTTTCTCCGATTTCCGTAAAACCGGCAATCAATGCATTATAAGCAAATCCAGTACGATATCTGGTGAGCAACAACTTGTCTCCATTGGTCACTCCGACAATAACTGCCGGCATAATTCGTGGATACACCACATAATTGCAAGATGGGCAACTCATTGCACGCTCCTTGTCATGATGTACCATCTTCGTACCACACCTTCCACAAAAGCAGTTGTCTCTATACCAATCTGACAAATGCTTACCTGTAGTAGCTGCAAAGACCTCTTCACATGGACCATTGCCTTCTTTGCGTATGTCTCTTTCCTCAACATAAGAATATCCTTCCGGTATCAAATTTTCCGGCAGCTCCTTATTCCACAGAAAATATTCTCTGTCATCTATCTTAAAAAGATAAGTGTATTCCAATTCTTCCGGCAGTTCTTTTTTTACCGGAAAATGTATCATATGATTGTTAAATTTCTCTGTATCAACCAAAACCTTTCCATTTTGAATATTTAAAATCAGACTATCCTCCTGCACTTTAGCTGTCGGATGATATTCATTATATAATTTATGTGGATAAATGTCCTGTATCATTGGTATCGGATTTCCTTTCACTTTTTCTATTCTAGTTAATCGATGATTGCATTAAGTACCCATCTTGCCATGTCCCTCACTTCGCCATATTCATCATAGCACGCTTTTTGGATAACAGGCAGATATTTTGGTTCATAATTATTCAGCATGGCATTCAGCACATTTGTTTTATATCTCCATTCTTTTCCTTTGGGAATATACCGGAGTTTTGGCTGTACAACAGAACGCAGCCAATCGTAATATTTCCATATTTCTCTATCCTTACAAATTCCGATTAAAGATTGCATTAAATCCAGTATAAAACAGGATATTGCTCTCGTCAATCATCCCCCCAACGCCCTTCCATCATTCTTTTTGTCTATATTTCATCATAGTAAATAGATATTGGATATTATTTTATATCTCTCTTATAATATTCCCCATATGGGAGAGGTCCCTTCACTCAAAAGGAGGAGTTTAATATGCAATCAACCAATAACTATATTTCTTTAAATAATGGAACGCGCATGCCCAAGATTGGCTATGGTATATTTCGCATGACTGATGAAAAAGAATGTGAAGAGGTCGTTTTTCAGGCCTTAAATGCAGGCCTGGTCTCCGCTTGCACTGAAATATCAGGTGTAAAAAATTGGGAAAGCGACTCGATTATCGCTTTCCCTACTTTTGTAATTTACCCTTTCAATCCATTTGACTGGCGAATCATATCTTCCACTACAATATCATAAATCTCACCAATCGTATTACAATACTCTAATACCTTCCATGGTTCATTTGTATGGAAATGAATTTTGATCAAATCTTCGTCACCAACCGCGATCAGACAATTTCCTTCAAAATGTTCTGAAATATAATCCGCAATGTCGTCTTCATCCAAATCTTCATCTCTTCTGTCAATCAAAAGTTGTGTATCATAACGATACGCAAACTGATCTTCTTCTACATCTATACTATGTACATTTTCCATCTTCGTATTCCTCCTAAGATCCAGCATTATACTTGTTCAGTATAGCACATTTGACCGAAAGTCTGTTGATAAACTTTTCTCTATGCCATAGAAGTCATCATATAAAGAATTCATTCATCTTCCGCTCTTCACATACCGGACGCAGTTTCTCAATCAATCCATTCACGAATTCTTCTGGAAGCTTTCTGCTCTTTGTTGGACATATCTGAATACATCTCATACAATTGATACATTGCTGTGTATTCGTTTCTTCTCCCTCAAGAGAGATTGCCCCTACCGGACACTGCTTAGCGCAAGTTCCACAATTTGTGCATGTCTCTTTATCCAACAGTACTTTTGTAGTTTTTACTGCGTACTCTTTATATGGATGATTCCCCTGTAATTTCGGCTTACTGTAATCTTTCTGATTCATCTTCATTTCAATCATCTTAGTAAATGCTACGATATCTCTTTCATCCATCTCCTCCGGTCTCCCGGTTCCATATACATGCATAATATTATGTTCTGTTACAGCAGCCGCTCCTGCAATGATTTGAAATCCATTCTTCTCACATATATCTGCAAGTTCAACCAATGCATCTTCAAACGCTCTGTTTCCAAATGTAACACATACAATGGCAAAAGCCCCCTGTGCGTGTATCCGCTGTAGACGTTCCGCCGCAGTTTTCGGCACACGGCCGCCATAACAAGGGACTGATATAACACACAGATTTTCCTTATCAATTTCAACTTTTTCTATATTTTGTTTGCATAAATCAATTGTTTCTACCGCCTCGGAAAGCGTATCGGCAATTCGTTCTCCAACCTTTTTACTCGAACCGGTTGGGCTAAAATAAATATTATATACTTTCTGCATCCTTTATACTCCTTTTTTATAAACAATCCATGAAATTGCGGCTGTGATCACTTCTGTTATCCAGAACGCATGCCACACGCCAACTGCTCCAAAAATCCGGCTCAAAATCAATGCTGCCGGTATAATGATCACAACATAACGGCAAAGTGATACAATCAGCGACTGCACACCTTTTCCAAGTCCCTCCAATGCTCCACAGCATGTCACCGAAACGGAAGATGCAACAAATCCGATGCTAATGATACGGAGTGCAGTCATGCCAGTCTGAATCGTTGTCTGACTCTCTGCAAACAAACCGATCAACGTTCCCGGAATCGCAAAACAAAGTGCGGTACCTGCTGTCATAATCACAACTACAAGAGCTAATCCTGTTCTGTATATCTTGTGCACACGTTTCTGTTCTCCTGCGCCATAATTATATCCCAGAAGCGGTCTCATTCCCTGAATGATTCCATTTGCAGGAAGATATAAAAATGTCTGAAGTTTATAATATACTCCAAGGACAAATACATACACTTCCGCATAACTTGCCAAAATAACATTCAACGTTGATATCAGTAATGATGGTAATGCCATATTCAGACTTGCCGGAATTCCTATCGAATACAACTTCTTCCACAATCCAATATTTGCGCCCAGATATTTTCTTTCAAATCTCACTGGAATCGGTTTGATAAAATAAACAATCAGATAAAACACGGCTCCCATTGCCTGTCCGATTCCGGTTGCCAAAGCTGCTCCTTCAATTCCCATTGCCGGAAATGGTCCGACTCCGAAAATCAATACCGGATCAAGAATGATATTGATGATACATCCGCTCATCATACAAATCATAGATGATACCATTCGTCCTACTGCCTGAAAGGTTTTCTCCAATACAAGCTGCCATGATAATGCTACCGCAAACAGAAACACAACTTTGGAATATCTTACACCTAAGTTTACAATTTCCTGATTATCCGTAAACATGTTTAAAAATGGTCTCATAATTCCAATTCCAAGAATCATAAATGCGATTCCGTGAATAGTTCCGAGCATCAACCCCTGTGTCGCCGCCTGATTGGCACTTTTCTGGTCTTGTGCTCCCATATAAAATGAAATCACTGCATTAATCCCGATTCCAAATCCTATCATAACTGCATTGATCAGATTCTGTACAGGAAATACCAGTGACAATGCCGTCATCGCTTTTTCACTGATTTTTGCAATGAAGAAACTGTCTACAATATTATACAATGAATTTACCATCATGGAAATCACCATTGGTAATGCCATCGATAAAATCAACTTCAAAACCGGTTGATCTTTCATATAAGTTTGATCCATATTTTCCTCCTAAAACCTCGCTAAGTGTTCACAGTAAAATCGCCACATGGTCGCAGATAGGACCATGTGGCGAAAAGTAGAATTATCGCAACTGTACTTTACAGATACGAATAATCCCAGAAAAATCCACATCCATTTTATTTTATAATTAAATTCAGAACTCCTGTTGACTGTAAGAACAAGATTAACATAATGACCGGCATAATATAACGAATCATCACGTTATACAATCTCTTACGTCTGAACCTGCCACCATTCAACTCCATTTCTTCCGCAATCCAGGAAGGTTTCATAATCCATCCAATTAAAATTGCAGACATCAGAGAAATAAATGGCATCAGGAAGCTGTTGCTGATGTAATCCATAATATCTAAAAGCTGTCCTGTACTTCCGTTCGGCAGTGCAACTTCTACATAGAAAATGCTGTATCCTAATGCTATCACTGCTGTTGCAGTCAGATAAATAACGGATAGAACTCCTGTTGTCTTCTTTCTTTCTGTATGGAAAAGCTCCATGCAGTTTGCAGTGATGGATTCCAATACGGAGATACAAGAAGTCAATGCTGCGAATCCTGCCAGAACAAAGAACAGAATTCCAATCACTCTTCCAATTTTTCCCATGCTAAAGAATACATTTGGCAAAGATACAAACATCAATCCAGGTCCTGCTGACATTCCATCCAGCCCTGAGAAAACAAATACTGCTGGAATAATCATAACACCCGCAAGAAATGCAACTCCGGTGTCCATCAGTTCAATCTGAGACACTGCCTTGTTCAAATCCACATCCTTCTTCACATAAGAACCATAAGTAATCATGATTCCCATCGAAACACTCAATGAGAAGAACAACTGGCTCATGGCATCCAATGTTATCTGAAGGAAACGGCTCACTGTGATTCCTGTAAAATCCGGTTTCAGATAAACCTGTAACCCCTGTAATCCGGTACGAACCGTTCCATCATCCAATGTCGTCTTCAATGTCAGTGAAAAGATTGCGATTGCAATTACCATCACCAAAAGTACCGGCATAATAAATTTGGAAACACGTTCGATTCCTTTTTCCACTCCGTTGTATACAATCAATGCTGTTAAAAGCATAAATACCAAACTGAACCAAACGGAAGATGGAGATGAAATAAATCCGGTAAAGCATCCGTCTGCTACCGCTTCCTTACTCGAACCAAACAAATAAATGGTAATATACTTTATAATCCATCCACCGATAACTGCATAATAAGTCATGATCAATACCGGTACTAAAAATGTTAAAATTCCTAAGAATTTCCATTTTGAACGCATGGACTCATAGGCATAGATTGCACTTTTCCCGGTTTTGCGTCCGATTGCAATATCCGTTGTCAACAATGTAAATCCAAATGTAACTACCAATACCAGATAGATAATAAGGAATAATCCTCCTCCATCTTTCGCTGCCAGATACGGAAATCTCCACAGGTTTCCGACTCCAACCGCACTTCCGGCTGCTGCAAATACAAATCCGATCTGCCCGCTAAAGCCACTTTTCTGTTTCATATACTCTCACCTCATACCAATTTTAATACTTCCAGATCATCCGGAATATACAGATTCCCTTTATAATACTGTTTTCCTTCCTCTGTGTATAATTTCTTTCTTGATTTTATATTCTTGTCTTCTGTGTGATACAAAAGCAGGTTTTTCACATGTAATTGTTCTGCCAGTTCACAGGCATCTTTTACTGTAGAATGATGCTTTTCATACGGAGAAAATACATCCGCCTGAGAATAAAGGCAAAATGCTTCGTGCAACAACCATGTACTGTTTTCCGCATAGATTTTCTCGCACTCATTGTAAGGCTCATCCCCACAGCAAGTAAGTTTTTCTCCGTTTCCCAAATCCATGGAAAAACCAAATTGCTTTGCCTTTGTCGAATGAATATCAAAGAATGTTACCTTTTTCCCCAAGATTTCTTTGCATTCTCCATCTTCCACTACAACAAAATGAAGTCTGTCCCCAATAAATCTGGTAATTTTCTCCGGCAGTAAATTATACGCCATATCCTGAAGCAATCGTATCACTTCATCATGTGCATAAATTGTTGCCTCTCCTTCATATGTCCCTTTGTTCATATTCTGACAGATCATACGCACCATCCAGATAATCCCCAGCAAATGGTCAATATGTTTATGTGTAACAAATATGGTACGCATCGATTTCCAATCCAGATCAGCTTCTTTTAACTGACTGAGTACTGCACTTCCGCCACCTCCATCGACCATGAAATGTTCCCCGTTTTCACTTAACACAAAACATGTATTATAACATTCTGTTACCAACGCATTTCCTGTTCCCAGCATTGTAATGTCCATTTTACATTACCTCCATATAAAACCATAATCGATTAATTATAGCATAAATCTTGCATCTGTACAGTATGGATTTTCGAAACATCTTTATCTTGAAATATTTTTATATTTAACTCAGCAGATTCTCTACGCTACATTCCAAACTATCAGCCAAAGCAAGTACTGTAGAAACTGATGCTTTTTTATTTGTTTTCTGCCAGTTTCATCATTCCTGAAATTGTTTCAAATATTCTCCTACCGACCTTGTCATCTCTCGTGAAAATTCTGAATCATATTTCCGTTTACAAAATGCCTGTCCCCATTCTTCAAACGATTTATTTCCACACTGAGGTTCAAACATTTCTCGGAGTTCTTCTTTCTCCATACTTCGATATGTATTCTCATGAACAATATGTTTCATATCACAACGCCTTGGTTTCTTTCTCTGTTGTTGCTGCTTGGTCGGCCATCCAAATACCAACATCACTGCCGGGAATACATATTCCGGTAACTTCAAAAGTTTTCTTTGCTCCTCGCAATTTTCCATAATATCCCCAATATAACAAGAACCCAAGCCAAAACTTTCTGCTGCAACTACTGCATTTTGCGCTGCAATGGCAGTATCTGTAACTGCAAGCATCAAATCTCCCACTCCCGGTGCTCTCGGTGTACATCCGGCTTCTTTGTACATGTCGTACCATTTTTTACAATCTGCACAAAAAACCAATACCATCGGTGCTTTTGCAATAAATGGCTGGTGGTCACAACTCTCTGCCAGGGTTTCCTTTAATCCTTGTTCTGTAATATCCAAAATCGTATATAACTGCTGACATCCAGCCGACGGTGCCTGCGTCGCAGCTTCTAAAATCACTTGTTTGATATCATTTGGAATTGGTTTATCTTCATATACTCGCATGGATTTTCTACGATATAAGCTTTCAATAATTTCATTCATGTTTTGCTTTCCCCTTCCTTAATAATTATCAAATTATAATTCCGTCACAGTGGTCACATTCGTGCTTGTGTCAAGTAAGGACCCCAAAATTTACTGGTCACTCAATAATAAAAGTGACCACCTACCGGTCATTTACTGTTCACTCAGCAATAAAAGTGACCACCAATTTATTCTTTTATTTTATAAATCGTATTGTTTCTTTCTCCTATTTTTTCTATCAAATCTGTTTTTATTATTTTATCTATTAGTTTTCTCGCTCCAGTTCTAGATCTATAATTACAAATTTCCATTACTTTCTGTGTTGAAATACTTCCATTTGCCCCGATATAAGCAAGATTCCCGGCAGCATCATTGCCGGAACCTGATAGCAGATGGACTTTCCCGCACCAGTCGGCATAATCGCCAGGGCATCCCTGCCCGATAGAATCCGGTCAATGATCTCCTCCTGCCCGGCTCTGAAATTGTCATATCCAAAATATGTTTTTAATATCTGATGTTTATCCAAAAAACGCCTCCTGTGTTACTAGAACTAGATAAGTTCTACTATAACAACCGGCACACCATCTTGCAAGAGCCAGCTTGTTGACAACCGGCATAATCCTGTTGAAAACCCCTCTTTTTTGTTGATAACTTTGCATTCTTGTATTTTTATGTTTAAAATAAATGTTTTGGTTAAATTACACAAATATTTTTACAAATCCTATTGACTATTGTATAAACAGTACTATAATGAGGGTGACTTATAAAATTTTTCTAAACGGGGGTGTCATTATGATTAGCTTTTTGATTTGTCTGATTCTATTAATTGGCGGATACTTTGTTTATGGAAAAATCGTAGACAATACGTTCGCACCGGATGACAGGGAGACTCCTGCTGTGAGAATTAATGACGGCGTAGATTACGTTGTCATGCCACAGTGGAAACTGTTCCTGATCCAGTTGCTGAACATTGCCGGTCTTGGTCCGATCTTCGGTGCATTAACAGGTGCTCTGTGGGGACCGGTCGTATTCCTCTGGATCACATTCGGTACAATCTTTGCCGGTGGTGTCCACGACTACTTCTCTGGTATGCTTTCCGAACGTAACGAAGGTGCTTCTGTATCTGAGATCACAGGTATCTACCTTGGCGGAGCAATGAAGAATGTCATGCGTGTATTCAGTGTTGTTCTTCTTGTCATGGTTGGTACTGTATTCGCAGTAGGACCTGCAGGTTTGATTCAGTTACTGTTCTCCAATGCCGGTAACACCAGTATCTTATCCAGCAAGTTATTCTGGCTGATTATCATTCTGGTTTACTACTTCATTGCAACATTTATCTCCATCGATAAGATTATCGGTAAGATCTACCCGGTATTCGGTATCTGCCTGATCATCATGGCAATCGGTGTTGCATTTGGTGTGTTGACGAATCCTGATTATGTAATTCCGGAAATCTGGAACAACTTTACAAATATGCATCCAAGCGGAACTCCGATTTGGTCCTTCATGTTCATCACGGTTGCCTGTGGTGCGATCTCCGGATTCCACGCTACACAGTCTCCACTGATGGCTCGTTGTCTGAAGTCCGAGCGTCAGGGACATTTCGTATTCTATGGTGCAATGGTCAGTGAAGGTGTCATCGCTTTGATCTGGGCTGCAGCCGGATGTTCTATTTACGAAGGTGCCAAACTTCTCGAGATGGGCGGCGGATGTCCTGCAACTGTATATGACATCTGTTCCAAGACAATGGGTTCTGTAGGTCTTGTACTTGCAATGCTCGGTGTTATCGCATGTCCGATCACATCCGGTGATACTGCATTCCGTTCTGCACGTCTTGTACTTGCAGACTGGTTCAAGATTGACCAGAAATCTTATGCAAATCGTCTGAAACTTTGTATCCCGGTGCTGGCTGTAGGTGCAATCCTCGGTGTTGGTAATGCTCTTGGTGCAATTGATTACAATATTATCTGGCGTTACTTCAGCTGGACAAACCAGACACTTGCTATGATCGTTCTCTGGGCAGCAAGTATGTACCTGTTCAAAGAAAAGAAGAATTACTGGATCACTGTTGTTCCTGCAACATTTATGAGTGCCGTATCTATGACTTACTTCATTTGCGCACCAGAATGTCTGCACTTAAGCACAGCAATCGCATATCCGGTAGGAATCATCCTTGCAGTTGTATTCCTCGGACTGTTCTTCTACGCAACAAAAAAACAGCCAAAAGCTGCTTAATTTAAGAACTGTATTTTTACATAACTGAATATGGAACATGAAAAATCGCCTCTGACAGCTCACCGAAAAGAGCCGCCGGAGGCGACTTCATAACAAACATTTATAATGAATATTTAAAAACTACTCACATCATTCACTGATAAAAAACGACGGAAAAGGGATGACATTATGATTTTAAAACCATTGAAACTTGGAAATAATTCTCTTCCTGAAGAAGAGCTTAAACTTGATAAAAAACAATGCAGAAAATTCGGTCCATGCGGAGTCGGTGAAAAAGCGCTCTACCTGAACAGCTTTTTCCTTGACCGCCGGTTCTATATTCCATTTACTTCTGTAAAGAGGATCTTCAAACGAATTGCCATGAGCAAAGGCGGATTCAGCGGGGCCGGCGTCTTCGCTTCCATGCCTTATCTAGTTGTCGAATATGATAACGGCACCGAAAAGCAATGCAATTTCAAACACGAGGAAGATGTGGATCGCCTGCTGGCTTACGTCGGTGGAAAACACCCGGAACTGCCGCTCCATAGCAAAGAAGCCGAGATAAAACTTGCAGAAAAAGCGCAGCGTCTTGCAAAAAAGCGTAGCTCCGTTCCGCTTACCGAAACTGCAGAGAAAAATATTCATACATTAGAGATGTGCGAACGCTACTTAAAAAACAGTTCTGATCTGTATGTGAACCTGAGCCAGTCTGCAAAAAGGAAACGCACCTATGACCGAAGCAATCCTGCCTATAAATGGGTAGCACTTGCAATTACCCTCCTGGGCACCGCTGCTTTCGTCTACGGTATCTACTCCTTCATAACAAAAGCCGGTTTCGGAATCTACTTCCTGCTGTTCGGTCTTGCTGCAATCTTCCTGTTCTCCGGTGCAAATGTACTTCCTACGGCACGCAATAACCGGAGAGCAATTGAAAAAAGCCTCACAGAATCTGTCAACGCCATGGAAACATATATCCGCAAACGCCCTGATTTCCCGGTTCCTGCATACTATGCACACCCGGTAGTACTCACCCGTATGGCAGACATTATCCGTGAGGGAAGAGCCGAGACTATCCCGGATGCCCTGCAGGTTCTGAAAGAAGATCTGAAGGCACTCAACTCCAGCGTTATGGTTGAGCAGGAGGAATACGATGAAGTCGTAGCGATAAAACCGATGTTCCTTGTGATGGATTATCAATAGGTCAATAGGGGTCTGACTTGTTGTTCGCGCTGATTTCAGTCAGGCAGACAGCGTTGATAAGATTTTCGAAGCTACAAAGGATCTGGATATGGGATTCATGAGCTATGTTGCATGTTTCCACACATTTGGAAAACTGCAGGATACTCCATGGGAGAAGCATGAGCAGATGATCAACGTAAACGTTGTTACCTTTCTGAAATGTCTCTATCATTATCTTGGAATCTTTGCAAAACAGGATCGCGGTGCTATAATCAACGTATCTTCATTAACAGGAATCAGCAGTTCTCCGTACAACGCACAGTATGGTGCCGGAAAATCTTACATCCTGAAACTGACAGAGGCTGTTGCCTGCGAATGCGATAAGACAAACGTTGATGTTGAAGTAATCACCCTGGGAACAACACTTACACCTAGCCTCCTGAGCAACCTGCCAGGCGGACCAGCCGGTGAAGCTGTTATGAAGGCCGCCATGACTCCGGAAGCATGTGTAGAAGAGGCATTTGAGAATCTTGGAAAGACATTCTCTGTCATCGCAGGTGAGCATAATAGGGCAAATGTAAAGAACTGGAAAGCGAATAAAACAGAAGACGAATATATTCGTTATATGGGATCTTTCTACGAGAAATAATTCTGAGGAGGGATATTTATGAACGGAACCGAAGTACAACTAACCGACATGATGCACTGCCGTGACCGGCGGGCAGACATCCAAAATCAATATCTTGCAAAATACAACTGCCCGGTCATTTCATTTTGCATGAATATCCCCGGACCGATTAAAACAAACGATTTAATCAAAGCAGCCTTCGATCAAGGCAGGGATGAACTGCTCCACAAACTTCAAGCAGCGTCTGTCACAATAATAGATTCTGTAGAATTCCACGATGCAACCGGAGATGAAGTGATTCTTGCAGTCGATTTCCCGGCATCCGAAATCAAAGAAATCACCTCCGATATCGAAGAGAACCACCCTTTCGGCAGACTCTTCGATATGGATGTGATTGATATAACCGGTATGAAATTATCCCGCGATTCCTATCGGAAATGCATCATCTGTGACTGTCAGGCACAGGAATGTGCCCGTTCACGGAAGCATACCGTACAGGAGATGCAGGATAAGATTGAAGAAATATTGAGCAGAGGGGTCTGACCCCTTTTTCATTTTTTACACTACTCGCCCAGGAAATAATGTCCATATGCATCCGCTGCCTTGATCGCTGCGCATACAGTTTCCGGTGTTACCTCGAACGGCATGTTATGTAATGTATCATTCTCTGCACATGCTGCGGTTGCCACTGCCATGATCTTCTCATCGGTTACTTCTTCCACGCCAAGCTCTTTCAATGTAACAGGAAGTCCCAGTTCAATGCACCAGTCAATGATATCTTCCAGTTCCTCCGCTGCAACATTTTCTAATACAAGCTGTGTAATCGTACCGAATGCAACTTTCTCACCATGATACATATGATGACACTCTTCCAATACAGTCAAACCATTGTGGATTGCATGTGCACCTGCAAGTCCGCCACTCTCGAATCCAATTCCGCTTAAGAGCGTGTTTGCCTCGATCACTTTCTCTACTGCCGGAGTACATGCACCTGCCTCCAGTGCAAGCTTCGCCTTCACGCCCTCGTCCATAAGAGTATTGAAACATAACTCAGCTAACGCAATTGCTGCCGATGTTACCTTGCCGCCTGCACAGGTAGTTGCTCCGCTCGCTTCGCATGCTCTTGCCTCAAAATAAGTGGCCAGAGCATCTCCCATTCCGGATACCGTCAGACGTGCCGGAGATTTTGTAATGATCTCGGTGTCCATCATAACCATGTTTGGATTTGCCGGAAGGAATAAATACTCTTCAAATACTCCTTCATCTGTATAAATAACAGACAGTGCACTACACGGTGCGTCAGTGGACGCAATGGTCGGACAAATCAGTACCGGAACAGCTTTGTAATATGCCACTGCTTTTGCCGTATCCAGAATCTTTCCACCACCGATTCCGATAACCATATCACAACCTTTTTCATTCATGATTGCTACAAGACGATTGATTTCATTCTTGCTGCACTCTCTGTTGAAATATTCATAAACCGGTTCTACTTCCACATTTGCGAAACTTCCATCCACGATACTTCCGATTCTCTTATAACCGGATTCTGTAATTAAAACCAATGCTTTCTTTCCGTACTTCTCTGCATAGGTTCCAAGATTCTTCATCTCACCTGCTCCCTGCACATATTTACTTGGACTGATTAGAATGTTTGCCATGTCTGTTTCCTCCTATAATTTCATTTTGTTATATTCTTAACAATATAATTTTATTGTAAGCTTCTCACATAAACATGTCAAGAAAATCCCTGTTAATTTTTCATTCTATCCTGCCCCACGTTTCGCCGGATTATCCACCAGCCTCCCATCTTTCTCAAACCTGGCCCCATGGCACCCGCAATCCCATGTATGTTCCAGTGCGTTCCACTTGAGTGCACAGCCCATATGTGGGCATCGCTTCGTTCTCGGTGTGAGCAATCCACCCACTGCTGTCACTCCATTGATCATTAGCTGATGTCATCCCCCACTTATTGAATCCGGATGCAACATATAGGTCTGGTGTATTTGCGGAATACGTTCCAATGTATGGAACACCATCCAGACTCATGCAATCTATTCAGACTCCGGTTTCTTCCTGTCTATTTCAATTTATTCTGTCCTCAACGCCGTAACCGGATCACTCTTTGCAGCTTTTTTCGACGGAATCAACCCGCCAAGTAATGTGAGGATCACACTCAGCAGAATCAGTACGATTGCCGGAACCACCGGCAGTACAGCACTCACCTCTTTTGTTCCTGCCAGATGATGGATCAATGCATTTCCCGGAATGAGCAGCACGGATGTAATCCCGATTCCGATCAATCCTGCACAAAGGCCAATGATAAATGTTTCTGCATTGAATACCTGCGATATATTTCCCTTCGATGCCCCGATCGCACGCAGAATTCCGATCTCTTTTTTCCGCTCAAGTACACTGATATAAGTAATGACTCCGATCATAATGGAAGAGACAACGAGCGAGATGGCAACAAATGCAATCAACACATAACTGATTACATCTATAATATCTGTCACAGAGGACATCAACGTTCCGACCACATCCGTATATGTGATCACCTGCTCTTCTTTTCCTGCTTTTTCCCGCCTGCTCAAATGCACCGGCAAGATTCCCGGTCATTCCTGTTGAGAGCGCACTTTCATCAAATGACTGAATTGCATGTTGTAACCTCCTACCTTGGTTAGGAACTACTTTTCAAAATTAGTATTTTCATCTTTTTATTTTACCTCTCCGGTTTTGGAATTTGCTTTTTCACTTTCTCCAAATTTCCTTTTCTCTTTTATTTCCTGCGGTACTCCCGTGGCGTCATCCCTGTTTCCCGCTTAAACTGCCGGATAAAATAGCTCACATTTTCAAACCCACAGTCCAGGCTGATCTCCAGCACCGTCTGCGTCGACTTCTGCAACAATTCCTTTGCCCGTTCTACCCGATAATCAATTAAATATCGCACCGGTGGCACACCGGCAATTTCTTTAAACACATGGCAAAGGTACTGTGCATTGCACTGCGCCGCCCCCGCCAGTTCTTCCAGCGACAC
>DAVZKO010000066.1:0-15166 GCA_052272205.1 Schaedlerella sp.
GTTAGTAGGGGTTCAAGTCCCTTTTCCGTAGCTTGAATCTGGATATTCCAGATTCTTTTATTATCGGAGTGTGGCTCAGCTTGGTAGAGCGCTACGTTCGGGACGTAGAGGTCGCGTGTTCGAATCACGTCACTCCGATGTTGGTATAGTATTTCACGAAGTCGATAAGGCTTCGTGATTTTTTTGTTTATAACCAGGTTGGAAGGAAAGCTAATCTGGTTGGATTAACAGCTATCACTTTAGGAAAGGATAGTGTATAATGGCAATATATAATCGTTGGATATAGGGTATTGGAAAGAAATACCATATTTCATAAAAAAGGAGGAACAGACAATGGCAGATATTGCAAATATTTACAAGGCAGATGCAACACGTTATGATTCGATGCAGTACAATCGAGTAGGGAGAAGTGGATTGAAATTCCCGGCAGTTTCTCTCGGGTTCTGGCACAACTTCGGAAGTAAAGATAATTATGATAATATGAAGGCTATGTGCAGAACAGCATTTGACCTTGGGATTACACAATTTGATCTGGCGAATAACTACGGTCCGGTATATGGAAGTGCGGAGAGCAATTTTGGACGCTTGATGGAAGAAGATTTCCGTCCGTATCGTGATGAACTGGTGATTACAACAAAGGCTGGTTTTGATATGTGGGACGGACCTTATGGAAACTGGGGAAGCCGCAAATATCTGATGGCAAGTCTGGATCAAAGTCTGAAAAGAATGAAACTGGATTATGTCGATATCTTTTATCATCACAGAATGGATCCGGAGACACCGATAGAGGAAACGATGCAGGCGCTGGCAGATATTGTCAGAAGTGGAAAAGCATTGTATGCAGGTGTTTCTAATTATAATAAGGAATATACAGAAAAAGCAGTTTCTATATTAAAGGAATTACATTGTCCATTTATTGTGAACCAGAGAAGATATTCCATATTCGACCGGACGATAGAAGATGATGGTGTAAAATCCTATTGCAAAGAGGCAGGCGTAGGAATTATTGCATTTAGTCCATTGGCACAGGGAATGTTGACGGACAAATATCTGCATGGAATTCCACAGGATAGTCGAATTGCAAGAGATCATCGATTTTTACATGCAAGTGATCTGACAGAGGAACGTTTACAGCAGATAGCGGCATTAAATGAACTGGCAAAGCAGAGAGGACAGACACTTGCTCAGATGGCATTATCATGGATTTTGAAAGATGATGAAGTGTGCTCGGTATTGATAGGAGCATCCAGACCGGAACAGATTAAGGAAAATATATCCATCGTGAATCAGACAACATTTTCTGAGGAAGAATTAAGAAAAATTGATGAGATTTGTGGGAGATAGAATGGGAAGATGAGTGAAAAGCCAAAGTGGATGGGAAAGCATTATTCTTTTTTCTGTAATAATGAATGTGAATATTTCCCTTGCCATAAAACCAACCATCCTGAAAATTTTAATTGCTTGTTCTGTTACTGTCCATTGTATACACTCGGAGAACATTGCGGAGGAAATTTCCGGTATACAGAAAGAGGAATGAAAGATTGCACAAATTGTACGTTGCCTCATAAAAGAGAAAATTATGGATATGTTATTGGAAAATATAGCGAAATTATGCAACTTGCAAGGAAAAAAGATGAAAAGAAATAAAAAAAATTCGAGCGAGCTCTAAGTTTTACAAAGAAAATTTAAAAAAATTAAAAAAACGCTTGATTTTCCAAAAACAGGTGACTATACTAATACATGAAATTAAACAAAGAAATTCTTCGGGGTAGGGTGTAAGTCCCAACCGGCGGTATAGTCCGCGACCCACATAGGTGGCTGAACTGGTGACTCATAAGATGAGAATTCCAGTACCGACAGTAAAGTCTGGATGAGAGAAGAAATTGATGTCATAGAGATAACAAAGACCCCGGATTTTTCAATCCGGGGTTTCTTTTTTTGACAGCAAGTTCCAAGAAGATTTTCTTTCTTTTCAGAAATTGTATCTGCTCTAGATTTTTACAGATGCAAAAATCTATCATTAAAGGAGAGAAAAAAGATGAGTACAGGTAGTAATGTAGCAACAGCAGGAAGAGAGCAAAAAGTAGGAGTACGGGCATTGGTCCAGATCGGTATGCTGGCAGCAATTGCGGTGGTGTTGATGTTATTTGAGATTCCACTTCCGTTTGCACCATCATTTTACAAGATTGACTTCAGTGAAGTTCCGGTATTGATCGGATGCTTTGTGATGGGACCGATGGCAGGTGCGGCAATTGAATTTATCAAGATTCTTTTGAACTTTGTGATCAATGGAACAACTACAGCAGGCGTTGGAGAATTGGCAAACTTTCTGATTGGATGTGCACTCTGTGTACCGGCCGGTATCATTTACAAACGTAATCGAACAAGAAAAGGTGCTTTGATGGGGATGGTAACAGGAACACTTTTGATGGTTGTAGTAGGAAGTGCAATGAATGCATTCGTATTACTTCCGGTTTATGCCAAAGCATTTGGTATGCCGATTGATGCACTGGTTGCAATGGGAACGGCTGTTAATTCACACATTACAAGTCTTTCCACATTTGTACTGTTTTCGGTAGCACCGTTTAACTTATTAAAAGGCGTATTGGTTTCATTGATTGTATTGTTGATTTACAAAAAAATCAGTCCAATTTTGAAAATGAGATAGGAAATGAATTGCAAAGAGGCGTTGATATGCGAAAAACATATCAATGCCTCTTTTTTTATATATTATGAAGAAACAGAAAAGAAGAGGTAAGTGTGTGGAAACAAGTTTGATTTTATGTGCAGTCGTAATAGCAACATGTATTTTGACAAATAAGCTGACCAATCGCATCGGGGTGCCGGCTGTCTTAGTATTTATGGCAATCGGAATGATATTTGGCAGTGAAGGAATTTTTAAAATTCCCTTTGATAATTTTGAGCTGGCAGAAAAAATTTGCTCTACAGCACTCGTGTTCATTATGTTCTATGGTGGTTTTGGGACAAGTATCAAAGCTGCAAAACCAGTTCTGAAACAGTCGTTATGCATGTCAACAATCGGTGTAGTATTGACGTCTACGCTGACAGGAGTATTTTGCCATTATGTATTACATATGTCGATGCAAGAGGGAATGTTACTGGGGGCAGTGGTTGGTTCTACTGATGCAGCATCCGTATTTTCTATTTTACGTTCGAAACAGTTGAATCTCAAAGATGGAACAGCATCTATTTTAGAAGTGGAGAGCGGAAGCAACGACCCGGTTGCTTACATGATGACCATGATTATCCTAAGTTGGATGTCTGCCAGCAAGCAAAATGTTATATGGATGTTGATAAAACAGATTGGAGTCGGTTTTTTGTTGGGAGCAGGGATTGGAATACTTGCAATTTGGAATTTTCGGCATATTGAATTTGAAATTGAAGGAATGGACACTATTATGTTGATTGCACTGGTGTTATTTGCTTATGCAGGTTCTGTATTACTCGGTGGAAATGGATATCTAAGTGTGTATTTGATGGGGATTATCGTAGGAAATCAAAAATTTGAACACAAAGTTGCTATGATTCATTTTTTTGATGGAATCAATCATCTGGCACAGATTTTAATCTTTTTCTTGCTGGGATTGTTGGTTTTCCCGTCGGAATTGTTGGGAATTGTAGGAATTTCCCTATTAGTTTTTATCGGATTGACCTTTATTGCAAGACCAATAGCAACTTTTTTGTTGCTTTCGCCATTCCGTGCGAGCTTGAGGCAGCAAATTTTGATAGCATTTTCCGGATTACGAGGTGCAGCATCTATTGTATTTGCAATTATGGTAACGGTAAGTCCGATTTATACGAAAAATGATATCTTTCATATTGTGTTTTGTGTAGCACTTATTTCTGTTTCATTTCAGGGATTGTTGCTTCCGGTTGTGGCAGAACGATTGGAAATGGTGGATGATGAACAAAATGTTATGAAGACGTTTAGTGATTACCAGGATGAGCAGCAGATTCAATTGATTCAAATGAAGATGGAAAACGGACATAAATATATTGGGAAAAAGATTTCGGAACTGCGGATAAAAAATATGTTGATTGTTTTGATTAAGCGTGGTGAAGAAGATATCGTTCCGAGAGCGGAAGTAAGGATCAAAGAGGGGGATATTCTGGTGTTAAGTGCCCAGTCTTATGAAGGGGATATTCAGGCAGTATTGAGAGAAGAAACGATTGAGGAAGGGGACAGCAGGATTGGCTGTTTGATTCGTGATTTACCGAAAATGGAACATCAAATGATCGTATTGATTCGACGTGAAGATGGCTCAACAGTGATCCCGAAAGGAGAGACGATGATACAAAAAGGAGATGTACTGGCAGTCAGTGGAAAATAAAATTTGTTGTTGACAAGTTAGAAATTTTATATTAGAATGTCGACTCGTAACAAAATTGTAACATTTGTAATAAAAACGAAAAAAACGCATATAATTTATTATAACTCGTTAATCAAAGTGAAATAAAATTGCAAAAGATGTTACGAAATTGTAGGAGGAGACTATATGATTCAATATAAAAGATGGATATCGATGGCGATGGTTGCAACAACAGTTACTGTGATGACATTAGGAATCAATACACAGGCTGCAGAGCATCAGACAGAAATGATGTATGCAAACAATCACATGGAAATCGCATCCTTTGCTCAATTACTTCAGGATTCAGAAAATGTATCAAACAATACATCGAAGGATGAGGCACAGGAAGCAGTATTGCTGACAGGAGAAGAATTGGACAAGAAAATCGCAGAGCAGCAACAGGCTGAAAAGGAAGCCGAGAAGAAAGCTTTGCGTGAGAAAAAAGAAGCAGAAGAAAAGGCACAGCGGGAATTAGAAGAAGCAAAAAAGAAAGAGGAAGAGCGTATTGCAGCAGAACAGGCTGCGGCACAAAAGCAGGCGGAAGAAGAAGCCGCGGCAGCGGCTGCACAGGTTCTGGAAGCAGATAAAGAGTTGCTCGCATCCATTATTTTTTGTGAAGCAGGAAACCAGCCGTATGAAGGTCAGGTTGCTGTTGGTGCAGTTATCATGAACCGGGTGAAAAGTGCGGTTTATCCAAACAGCATTTCTGAGGTGGTGTATCAGTCAGGGCAGTTTGGACCGGCGATGACGGGATGGCTTGACAGTGTCAGAGCCAGTGCCGGATATACAGAGAGTGCGATGCAGGCAGCAATCGATGCGCTGGCAGGAAGCAATCCGATTGGTGACTGTTTGTATTTTGACCAGGGCGGTGTCGGATATCAGCTTGGGGCACACTATTTCCACTAAAATTTGAATAAAAAGAAATATAAAATACAAAAACAGACATCTGACAGAAGTTGGATGTCTGTTTTTGCATCTCGGAGACATTCAGAGACAGGAAAATATTTTCACTGTGCAAAATTGAAAAAGAATGATACAATGTCTTCTGCAAGAGAAAAAGAGGAGACGTAAAATATGATACAAAAGAAAAAGAGCAATCCAATTGCCATGTTGCCAATTGCGGTATTTCTTTTATTATACTTAGGTTTGGGTATTTTATTCGAATATGTGATGGCAATACCAATGGGATTTTATAATGTGCCGATCGTGATTGCGTTTTTGGCTGCAATCCTTGTGGCTTGTCTGCAGAATAAAACGGTAAGTTTTGATGAAAAGTTGGAATTGATGGCACAGGGACTGGCAGATAAGAACATCATTACGATGCTGTTGATTTTCCTGACAGCGGGAGCATTTGTAGGAGTAGTTGGTCGTGACAGTGCGGAAAGTGTTGCGTATTTTATGCTCTCGCTTATCCCGGCGAGATTCGCAGTAGCAGTCTTATTTGTGGTGGCGTGCTTTGTCTCGACAGCGATGGGAACATCGGTCGGAACGATCACTTTGATTGTTCCGATTGCGGTTGCGGTGGCAGATGCATCGGGATTTTCTGTTCCGTTATGTGTTGGTTCGGTTATGGGAGGCGCGATGTTTGGAGATAATCTGTCGTTTATTTCAGATACAACGATTGCGGCCTGCAATGGACAAGGCTGCAAGATGAAAGATAAGTTCAGGGAAAACTTTTGGATTGCATTTCCTGCTGCGATTACAACGTTGATCGTAATCTTGATCATGTCATTTCAGACAGAAATTAACGGACAAATCCACCAGTCGTATCATTTGGTACAGGTTATTCCGTATGTGCTTGTATTGATAGGCGGAATCATCGGGGTTAATGTCTTTGTTGTACTGTTAGTTGGAATTGCATCCGGTGCAGTGATTATGATTGCGGGCGGTCATATGCAGGCAATTGACTTGTTGAGCAATATGGGATCCGGTGCATCCGGCATGTTCGAAACTTGTATGGTGGCCATACTTGTAGCTGCGATGTGTGCATTGATTCGGGAATATGGCGGATTCGAAGCCTTGCTGCAATTTATTAAAAAAATCTTCAAAGGAAAGAAAGGCGGGCAGTTGGGAATGGGATTGCTCGTTGGAACAATGGACATTGCAACTGCCAACAATACCGTTGCGATTGTGATGGCGAATCCGATCGCGCGAGAAATGGCGCAGGAGTATGGTATCCGCCCGAGAAAGGCTGCTTCACTTTTGGATACATTTTCATGCATTTTTCAGGGCGTAATTCCGTATGGTGCACAGATGTTGGTGGCAATTTCGGCGGTGAATGAACTTGGATATGAGATATCGGCATTTCAGATTATGCCCAAATTGTGTTATCCGTTTTTCCTTTTGATCAGTTCGTTGATCTGGATCTTTGTGATTCCAAATCGACAGAAAGAATCTTGATTGGAAAATATTTTGGCGATTGATTTGAAAGAAATGCAGATGGGCAAATATTTTCTAAATTGACAATAGTATGAAATAAAACCTTCTTGGAATACTAAAATTAAAAAATCCAAGGAGGTTTTTGTTATGTATGAATATATGCCGATACGAGATGTATATGCGAGAGAAATATTAGATTCCAGAGGGAATCCAACGATTGAAGTAGAAGTGCTTGTAGGAGAAAATGTAATCGGAAAAGCTGCGGTTCCGTCCGGAGCTTCGACCGGAAAGTATGAAGCGGTAGAACTTCGGGATGGCGGTGTACGATATAGTGGAAAAGGTGTTCAGGCAGCAGTGGAACATGTGAATGACCAGATTGCAGAACACGTAATCGGGATGAATGTGTTTGAGCAGACGGAGATAGATCGTGTGTTGATTCAACTGGATGGTACGAAAAATAAAAAGAAACTTGGAGCGAATGCATTGCTTGGCGTATCTCTGGCATGTGCGCATGCTGCGGCAAATGCTCTGAAACTGCCATTGTATCGATA
Organism: Schaedlerella sp.; assembly: GCA_052272205.1. Classification (GTDB taxonomy): domain Bacteria; phylum Bacillota; class Clostridia; order Lachnospirales; family Lachnospiraceae; genus Schaedlerella. The sequence goes on from DAVZKO010000066.1 coordinate 7,304, forward strand.
TCTTGGTGGCGTCAATGCAAAAAAGGTGCCGGTTCCGATGATGAATATTTTAAATGGTGGTGCACATGCGGATAATACACTGGATATACAGGAATTTATGATTATGCCGGTGGGAGCGGAAGATTTTAAAGAAGGACTTCGGATGTGTGCGGAAATTTATCATGCCTTAAAAAATCTGTTGAAAAAGCAGGGATTGGATACAGCAGTTGGGGATGAAGGCGGATTTGCACCAAATCTTCCGGATGCAAGGATAGCGCTGCAATGCTTGAAACAGGCGGTGGAGCAGGCTGGATATCAGATGGGAAAAGATATCAAAATTGCGTTGGATGTTGCAGCATCTGAATTATATAATTCGGACTTTAAGACGTATGAATTTCCGGGAGAAAGTAAGATGCGAGGAGAAAAAGTCATTCGTTCTGCAGAAGAACTCATAGATTATTATGCAGAGTTGATCCAGGAATTTCCAATCTGTTCGATAGAGGATCCGTTGGATGAGGAAGATTGGGATGGATGGGAACTGCTTACAGTCAGATTGGGAAGAGATGTCCAGCTTGTTGGAGATGATCTGTTTGTGACAAATGTGGAACGTCTGAAAAAAGGAATTGAAAAAAGTGTTGCAAATGCAATTCTGGTCAAAGTGAACCAGATTGGAACATTGACTGAAGCAATTGAGGCGATTGAGCTGGCGCAAAAGTCCGGCTATCAGGCAATTGTATCTCATCGTTCCGGCGAGACGGAGGATACGACAATCGCAGATCTGGCGGTAGCATTTAACACAGGACAGATAAAAACAGGTGCTCCTTGCCGTTCCGAGCGTGTCGCCAAATATAATCGCTTGCTTAGGATTGAAGAGGAAGTCGGGAATTGATCAGAGTGTGGAAAATTGGAAAATTCCGCAAAACAGTTGAAATCCGGTATAATCTATGCTACAATAATCTTCGGTTTATCCGCAGGAGGTGTGAACAAATGGAGATTTTAAAAACAGTATTAACAATTATATTTGTAATAGATTGTATCGCATTGTCAGCGATTATTTTGCTTCAGGAAGGTAAGGCAGCAGGACTTGGAACAATCAGTGGTGCTGCAGATACTTATTGGGGACAGAACAAAGGACGTTCGATGGAAGGTGCACTTGTAAAGTCTACAAAGTTCCTGGCAATTTTATTTTTAGTATTGGCTGTGGTTTTAAACCTCAGTGTATTCAACTAGAGAAGAAGATGACGAAACACTCTATATGCATATATAGGGTGTTTTCTTTGGTTTAAAGGAGAATTTGAATGAGTAATACATTTGAAAAAAGAAAAAAGGTGATTTATGATTTCATCTGTGATGATTTTTATGTGCCGATGAAGTTTAAAGAAATTGCAATAATCCTTCAGGTTCCGAAAGAGCAGAGAGATGAATTGCGAGCGGTACTGGAAGCGCTGGAACAAGAGGGCAAGATATTTGTTTCAAAAAAAGGAAAATATGCAAAAGGTCAGGCAAAACGACTGACGGGAACCTTCCAGTCACATCCGCGTGGATTTGGATTTGTTATGCGTGAAGGGGAAGAGGAAGATGTCTTTATCTCGGAAGATAATATCAATGGTGCATTCCAGGGGGACGAAGTAGAATTTATTATCACAAAAGAGAAAGACAGTCAGAGTGGAAGACGCACAGAAGGCAAGATCGTTCGGATTATATCGCATGGAACAACACGTGTTGTCGGTATGTATGAGAAGTGTAAGAATTTTGGATTTGTAAGACCGGATAATCAACGTCTGCTCAGTGATATTTATATTCCGTCCGGGAAAGAAAAAGGAGCCGTTACCGGACATAAGGTTGTGGTCGAACTGACCTCTTATGGCGGGGAGAATATGAAACCGGAAGGATATGTGACCGAGATTATCGGACATATCAATGATCCGGGAACAGATATTATGTCCATTGTCAAATCCTTTGACTTGCCAGTAGAGTTCCCGGAAAAAGTTATGAATCAGGCAGAGCGTGTCGGCAAAGAAGTAAGCGATGCGGACATGGCTGGAAGAAAAGATTTGCGAGACTGGCAGATGGTAACGATTGATGGAGAAGATGCAAAAGATCTGGATGATGCGGTATCTCTGACAAAAAAAGGGGACAATTATAAGTTGGGTGTGCATATCGCTGATGTAACGAACTATGTGCAGGAGAGAAGTGCGCTGGACCGAGAGGCACTCAAGCGTGGAACGAGTGTGTATCTGGTCAATAAAGTAATTCCGATGCTTCCGCAGAAATTATCGAACGGAATCTGTTCGCTCAATGAAGGGGAGAATCGTCTGGCGTTGAGCTGTATTATGACAGTGAATGCCAAAGGTGAAGTGGTTGACCACGAGATTGCAGAGACAGTCATCAAAGTAGATAGAAGGATGAGCTATACAAGTGTAGCTAAGATTCTGACGGACCACGATGAAGCTGAAATCGAAAAATACAAAGAATTAGTTCCGATGTTTGAATTGATGCAGGAGCTGTCACACATTTTGCGTGAGCATAGAAAGAAACGTGGATCCATTGATTTTGATTTTCCGGAGTCTAAGATGATATTGGATGAAAAAGGAAGACCAATTGATATCAAACCATATGACAGAAATGTTGCAACAAAGATCATCGAAGATTTTATGCTTCTTGCAAATGAAACGGTTGCGGAGGAGTATTTCTGGAGAGAGCTTCCGTTCTTATACAGAACACATGAGACACCGGATGAGGATAAGATCAAACGATTGAGTACATTTATCAATAATTTCGGCTATCATATTCATGTTGGAAATGAAGTACGCCCGAAAGAAGTACAGAAACTTTTAGGCAAAGTGGAAGGAACACCGGAAGAGGCTTTGATCAGTCGTCTGGCGCTCCGTTCGATGAAACAGGCAAAATATACACCGGAGAATTCGGGACATTTTGGACTGGCTGCAAAATATTATACACATTTTACATCACCAATCCGTCGTTATCCGGATTTGCAGATTCACCGAATCATCAAGGAAAATATTCGTGGCCGCATGAATGATAAACGCATCGAGCATTATGAAAAACTGCTTCCGGAGGTGGCAGTGCAGTCAAGTATGATGGAACGACGTGCAGAAGAAGCAGAACGTGAGACTGTAAAATTGAAAAAAGTAGAATATATGCAGGAGCGTATCGGAGAAGAGTTCGATGGTGTGATATCCGGAATTACAAAATGGGGAGCCTATGTAGAGCTGCCGAATACAATAGAAGGGCTTGTACATGTAACGAATATGCGTGATGATCATTATGAATATTGGGAAGAACAGTATGAGTTGATCGGTGAACATACGAGAAATGTGTACAAATTAGGACAAAGTGTACGTGTACGCGTGCTGGATGTTGATAAGTTGAACCGTACGATAGATTTCGAATTCTGTGATGAGGATGACGAGTACGATTTGTAGTGGATTAATAAAGGTGCGTTGTGTATAATTGAGATATGAATTGACAGGAAGTAACGGGAAAAGTCTGATGGTAAGGATGAATTACCCGGAGAGAGGGCAGAAAGTATGGCTGAGAAAAAACTGATTGCGAATAATAAAAAAGCATATCATGATTATTTTATTCTGGAAAAATATGAGGCCGGAATTGTATTGCATGGAACAGAAGTGAAATCCCTGCGAATGGGAAAATGCAGTATCAAAGAAGCGTTTATTCGAATTGAAGATGGAGAGATGTTTATCTATGGAATGCACATTTCACCATATGAAAAGGGCAACATTTTTAATAAAGATCCGTTGCGTGTGAGAAAATTGCTTCTTCATAAGAAAGAAATTGATAAGATTTTTGGTAAGATGAAAGAAAAAGGTAATACGGTTGTTCCATTGCAGGTGTATTTCAGTGGAAGTCTTGTGAAAGTGGAAATTGGTCTGGCGAAAGGTAAGAAACTTTATGACAAGCGTGATGATATTGCAAAGAAAGACCAGAGAAGAGAAGCTCAGAGAGACTTTAAGGTGAGAAATCTTGGGTAGAAACATGCCCTGTTGATTTATTGACAGTGCTATAATGATTTCCGAACGTTCGGAAAACTGAGATGAAAAGAGAGCGGTTGAAGGATAGAAAAATAGGGGCTTCTTGAACAATAGTTCAAGAAGCCTCCTCTCTTTTGGGTAATAGAATTGCTTTCTTCTGTAATTGTCACAGTTTATTCATGACAGTTACATTCGATGTCAGTCGGACTGTCAATCAAAGATGCCACCTGGAACTGATGCCGGTGTCCATCCCTCATATCGGTAAATGCTTTTGCAAAGTGCACATGTTTTCCGCCGCCTACATCAATAGCAGGAGAGGAAGTTCCACAGAATTCGTGGAAATGTCCGTCAGAAAAGTCGGTGCGGAATTTTACTTCGTGTACATGGGAGTTGCCCATGCGGATTGCCTCGCCGGAAACAGTACAAAAACGATGGTTATGGCATTCACGGCATTCATTTACGACAGCAGTGCTTCCAGTGATTTCGTGAACGTGACGTTGTGGATTATTGCAATTAGAATTATTTGTTGAATTATTCATAATAGACCTCTTAGAAGTTTGTTCACTTTTAGAATATGGGGAAGGGCGAATTGTGTGAATAAAATGCATGGCAAATATTGTTTATATTGACTTTATTTCTGCTTTGCTTATTCTGAGTCATTCATAATCTTGTATCCCTCGCTTACAGCTCGACCAATTGCGATTTGCCGAAATATCTTTCTAACTTTCCCTATTTTACAGGCTTTCCAGCCCATTCATTAGTGAAATGATATGTATTTTCCCTTATTTTTGCCCTTATGGGATAATCACAAGGGAAATAAGGGAAAGTTTTATTTAGTCGTTTCCTGCCACTTTATCAAGTAACCTTGCGGATTCCCGCTTGGCTTTTCTTGTGGAGTGAGCGTAGACATTCATTGTGGTGCTGACATCTGAGTGTCCTAACAGTTCCTGCACATCCTTTGGTGCTGCTCCGTTTGCCAGAAGGTTACTTGTGTAGGTGTGTCGCAATTGGTGAAAATGAAATCCTTCAAATCCTTCCAGTTTCTGAGCAATCTTCCTGCAAATAGTTCCTAACGTGCTTGGCAGTTCCAGACTTCCATCTGGTCTTAAGCAGACAAAGGATATTTCTTTATAATCCTCTGGAATACTCTCTGTTCCGTCCAGATGATAGAACTCATAGTAAACTCTGTTTTTGTCTTTTACTTCTCTGTAGTAGTTTTTGTGGTAAAGTTCTCCGTACTGCATTCGGTTTTTAAGCTGTTCCTTTCGGGCATTGCGAAGAATCTCTGTCAGCGTATCTCCAAAATCAACAATCCTTACTTTTTTTCGTTTGGTTGGTCCGATGATATTCTTATGCCTTGAACCATCATAGCGGATACTGCGTCTGATTGTAAGGCACTGTTCTTCAAAATTTACATCCTGTCATGCCAGCCCACAGGCTTCACCGATACGAAGTCCTGCATAATAAGCTATCTGGATTGGAAGAATTGCCGGTGGATTGTAATCCTGTAGAAATTCAATCAGTCTTTCATAATCCTCTCGTGGAATTGGCGGTATATCGCCGTCCATGTCATCATCGGAGAACAGGTCAACCTCATCCGTCTGGTATTTCAGCTTAATATACTGCATGGGATTGAAAGTGATATATTGCTTTGGTGATACTGCAAATCGGAATGACTGCTGTAATACTGCCGAGAAAGAACGAATGTAATCTTTGCTGTAACCTTTTCTTTCTGAACCATCGGGATAAGTGCCACCAAAGGAAAGCAGATCGAAGAAGGCTTGTAAATGCTCAGATGTTACATTTTTCAGCTTTCTTTCTGAAATTGGATGTTTCTTGATATTGGTAATAGCACCGAGGTAATTCTGGACTGTCCCATTACTTAGAGTGCCTGTCTTTAATTCTTCCTCTGCCCATATATCAAGTAATTCTCCAACTGTAATATTTTCCGACTTTGCAATGAATTTCTTGCTTTCGTAATCGTCCATTGCCTGACGGAGCAGTTTCTCCGTTTCACTCTTGCTTTCTGTTCCAGCGTATTCTTTCTGAACCAGATTGCCGCTTGCATCTTCTACATAGAAGCGGTAGTACCATTTCTTTCCTTTTTTTCTTACAGATCCTTTTGCCATAATCGTGTGTCTCCTTTCGATATCAGACAATCGGAACTGACGAAATGCTTCTTGCGTGTAGGCATCTTATGGACAAGTCCATAAGCCAATTCGCTGCTCGTCAAATCTGTAAACAGTCTGACTCGCTCGTGCTCATTGTATCATAACTCCGGTTGTCGTTCTATACCGAATCGGAATCCTCATGCAAAACTTCTGATAAAAGATTTTCAAGCTTTTGTTCTGCCATTTCCGGTTTCTTGGAATAGAGCCTTACAATATCTGCCATATCATTAAAGGCATTAACGGTATGAGTGATTTCCCGGAGAAACATAATCTCGCTATATTCATCATTCGATTCAAACCCCATTACCTTTGCAATATCCGCTTCATTCGTGTTGCCCTTGTAATTCTTGCAGGCAAACTGGAATGATTCCAGAAACAGGTTATATTGCTTTAACATCAACAGCAGTAAATCTTTGGAAAAAGCATCTTCCTTTTTACTAAGGTCGAGAGGTAACTGTTTGAGAATATCGCCCATTGCATCACGAATTTGTAACTCTTTCTTATCCGTAATATCAGTTTCGTATTCATCGGTTTCGCCTCTGAGCCATTCAATAGATACATGAAGTGCTTCCGAAAGACCTTCCAGCACCATCTTTTTGGTATTGTCAATCGAACCATTCTCATAACGCAGGATTGTGGAAGCTGTAACTCCTATTTTCTCTGCAACATAAGGCTGTGTCAGATTTAATTCCAGACGACGCTGTTTTGCCCTGCTGCCTATCAGCTTGCGTAGTTCTTTATCTTTCATGCTGATTGCCTCCTTTTTCGGTATGTATGAATTATAGCATGTACCTTACATAATTGCAATACGCAATGTAATAATTATTTTTGAAATTTCATAATGCTTGATAATACGATATAAAACAGCTATACTAACAGCACAACAAAATTGCATAATGCAATTTAATAGGAGGTGACAAGATGACGGAAAGAAAGATTGCATTATCCATTGAGGAAGCAGCCGACTATACAGGAATTGGCAGAAACACTTTGAGAAAGCTGGTTGAATGGAAGAAACTTCCGGTATTAAAGGTTGGAAGAAAAGTTCTTATTAAAACTGACATTCTGGAAAAGTTCATGGAAGCCAACGAGGGGCGAGATCTGAGGGATAAAGGGAATGTAAAAGCTGTTACAAGAAATGTGGCAACTTAAAAAGGCGGCTTCCTACGAAACCGCCAAAGGTTCTATCAGACCGAAGCCATGATATACCTACACGCAAGAGGATTATACCATGTGCTTCTCCTGATATGCAACCGGGAACTGTTGTTTATCGGAAAAAGAAAGGATGAAGACGATATGGCGAAATCAACAAAGACTTATGAAGAAAGAATACGTGCATTAGAGAAAAAGGAACAGGAAAGCATTGAAGCTACAAAAAAGCTCATAGCACAGCGGAAGGAACTGGAAAAGCGAAAGAAAGCCGAGGAAAGTAAAAAAAGAACCCACAGGCTCTGTCAGATTGGCGGCGCAGTGGAATCGGTTCTTGGCTGTCCGATTGAGGAGGAAGATTTACCAAAGTTGATAGGCTTCTTAAAAAGGCAGGAAACAAACGGGAAGTTTTTCTCAAAAGCGATGCAGAAAGAACCAGTTACAGACATGGAGGAAGTGTAATGGTGGAGGGAGTGGGTTTTCCATTCCCTTCATTGCCTTTGAATGAAGGGCGCACTTATGGACAACCAGAGGTCGTCCTTATAAGTTTG
>DAVZKO010000067.1:0-14962 GCA_052272205.1 Schaedlerella sp.
GTATCCGTGTGATTACAATGCCGGATTTTCTTGCCGAGGAATTCCGGGAGTATTGTAGCCATTTGTACGGAATTATGAAAAATGAGCGTTTGTTTCATTTTACAAAGTCCCACATGGAGCATTGTATGGCGGCTGGAATTGAAAAATCCGGTGTAAAAAGGATTCGTTTGCATGATCTGCGTCACTCCCATGCCAGTATGCTGGTTGATATGGGAGTGGCTCCTCTGGAGATTGCAGAGCGGCTGGGACATGAAAAAGTTGAAACAACACTGAATACCTATTCACATCTGTATCCGTCAACGCAGAGTAAATTAGCGGGATTGCTGGATAAAAAACATGAGGGAGAAGGCTGGACTGGAGAACGCATTCGTGGGGATTATGATCAGTTGATGGAAAAGGTAGAAGAAATGGATGAGGTTGTAATGGCAGAGATTCAGAAAAGCCAGGGCGAATATAAGCCTTTGGCAAAGGTGGAGGAACTGGAAGAGGCGAATTATAACATGATTGATAACGTCCTCAACAATATGCCACCGAAGAAAGAGCCTTATCTGGAATACTTTGCCACAGAATGCGATGAGTTCCATGATATGGGAGCTTATGAAAAGAGTACCGATGTTAATCAGATAGCTGCAGTCTATGAAAAATATAGGGAGAATCCAGAAACAGCTTATCTGGGATGCTCAATGGGAATTATCTATCGTGATCCGGAAGACAGTTACTATGATGAAGCCGAATTTGCAATCGTTAAAGGAAATACCGTACTTGGAAATCTGATGGATGATGTTCGATTTTATGGAGAACTTGCACTGGTACGGGAAGGAATTGAAAAAATTCATGAAGCATTGCCGGATTATAAGTATGTACCGATGCGGGATGTTCGGGAAGCGATGTATCCAGAGAAGATGACCACAGAACAGCTGGCAGAGGCAATGGATGAGATTGCAGAAGCTTTTGATCCGTATGAGTATCGGGATAATGTGGAGATGGGAGAAAATACGGTACAGGAAGTAATGTTGGATTTACAAAGTGGTAATATTCATTCCTATATTTCGTATCTGAAGGATATTGTAGATGAAGAATGCGATCTGTCTGTTCGAGCAGGTGTATTGATGGAAAGACTGAAAGCCTATGAACCGGAGCTTCCCCAAAATATGGAACCAATGGTGTATGTGAATTATTGTGAGAAAAGTGAGCTGGGGAATCCAAGATGCCAGAGGTTATCTGATTTGGATTCCAAAATCGTAGAACAGGACAAAGCCTGGTATGCTGATCATGATCCAAACACCAACGAACCAAAAACGACAGCACAGATGTTTTTCACAGTATATTATGCTGAGAAGGGCGACAAGATGTTGCATCATTTTCAAGGTAAGATAGATATTGGTACCGGAAACGGCGGTATTATCAGTCAGTTAAAGATGCAGAATGAAATGAAATTAACGGATGAAAGCTGGATCAGCTACCAGCAAGGAAAAGGTAATGAAGAGTATCAGAAGTATATGGAAGATCTGACGGATATGCAGAATCATGTACTGCCATATTTGCAGAGCTTTTGCAGTCTGGAAGAAAAAGGTGTGAAGGAGAGACGAGAACAGCAGGTGGTGGAAAGAAATGAGGGGAAAGAAGCTGTGTCAAGAGCTGGTGTTAAAGCAAATACAGCAGTTAAGGACGCAGGGAAAGCTGAAAGAAAGGCAGTAGCACAGAAAAAGGAAATGCCAGGAAAAGAAAAGAAACCGTCAATCCATGAACGCTTGGAAATCAATAAGAGAATCATCCAGGAAAAGCAGGGAAAAGATAAGCCGGAGAGAGGAGCTGATTTGGGTGTAAGATAAACAGCGGATATTAAGTTACTAATGAGGATGCGGGAAGTTGATTCCTACATCCTTTTTAGTGCGTAAAGAACGATTGAATGTTATAATAAAAGCAGATTGGAGGAGAATTAATGCTAACCACACCATTAGGAGATATTGAAATATATGTAGATGACAACAAGGTTGAATATATGGAAAAGTATATTAGAGTGTCAGACAAATTATGTCCTGACGTAAGTGGGAGATATGCCATTAAAATTGATTTTAATCCAGATGGGAAAATACATACAATCTCTTGTAAAATAAAGGGACATGTTTCATCTAAAAAGGATGGAATAGAACCAGGAGAGCGATTAGAATTCTAAATTGTCAATAGGTACGGAAGGCGAATCAGGATATTATGCGGATGGTATGTGCGTCTCAGATAGATATGATTACGATAAGAGTGATTCGGAAGACCTTTGTTTGACAATCAGATAGAAAGGACCGCCACTACTGCCATAGTGACGGCCGTTGCATAGTTATATATGTCGCTTTGAGAGAAGGCCAGTTTACTGGCTTTCTTTTTTTTATATAATATGGCAGGCAATATGAAGCAATTAACGTTTGCAAAATAATGGGTTAATTAAGTTATACAGAAAATATTTGAATTATCATTTTTTTGCTTTGGTTTCAGCAATTGTAAAATATAAATTATAATGGAATTTTGATTGCTGAGCGAAATGCACAAAAAACATTGATAATATAAGCAAAATAAGATATTATGTGATTGAAATTCAGCAATACTTTGTTTGCAAAATCAACGGTAGAGGGTCAGGGCTTGATCGTTTGGTACAGTTAAGGAGGAACATTACTATGAAAAATATAGGATTATCTATTGAGTATAGTGAAGGTAAGAGTACCATTTTAAATATTCCTGACACTAAGATATATACAGCGGGTGAAATTTTGTGTGATCTTATGGCGGGAAATTCATTATATATCCTGTTGAGAAAAGTAAGAGTTTATCCATTCTGCTTCCCAGACGGTGACGATCCGATTACACCAGATAATGTAGACTTTGGAGAGCAGTTTGTTGTAAGAGGACTCTTGGGCGATTTCGATGAGGACCTTGTTGCAGCACAGCTATCAGCAAGCCTTTTTTACAGAACGATAGAAAGACACAGAAGTCTTATCGGAAGGAGCCAGAAAGAACTGGATGATTATATTTCTGAAAGAAATGCAGAGATAGCAGCAGATGTAAGATGGGATTATATCGGTGAAGAACTTCAACTTCGTAATATGCATGGATTCCTGATGACATGTTATGCGGAGTATTTGGTGGACGTCATAGATAGCATAAATTTTTTTGAATCTTTGGCTGCGGTCATGTCTGGAACCGAAACTGAATTTGACAAAGAACAGGTTAAGTGGTTGAACGAACTTCTTTCAAAGCAGGAATCTATCAAAGGTGTGGAAACAACTATTAGGTATGATGCTAAGAAAGATTCATATGGCTTGGTATACAATTTTAATAGTTTACTTGCTCTGGTGGTATTTGAGTATATCCAGATGAAAAACAATGGTGTAAGGCTTATGAAGTGTCAAAATCCTGATTGTGGGAGATATTTTATAGCAAAGAGAAAAACCGCCATGTATTGTTCATATCCAGCACCGCAGGATGAGAAGCGTAGCTGCAAGAAGGTATATCCGCAAATAACCAGTCAGCGAAGACGCAATGGAGATGCGGCAAGGAAAGCATACCGCAATACACAGTCAAAACTTATTCATCGGAGAACCGCAAATCCGGATATTGAGAAATACAGACAGAATGTGGATGATCTTCAAAAAAAGTATAAAGAAAAAAAGGAAGCTGTAGATAATGGGACGATGTCTCTTAAGGAATTTAAGGACTGGCTTAATTTATATTAGTGTTAGAGAGGATGAGTAATATGATGAATTTGAATGGATTAACAAAGATTTTTACGGGTAACGGAGGAACAATCAGATTTGCAATTGCAGGTGTGACTATACTTGGTATTGTAGGGACTGTTGTGGAACATAATTATGGAGTCTCAGGAGGATCTGGTAATGGCAGATTTTTCTCGTTTCATCCATTAGGTGCTGTTAACACAAGACAACCGGCACCTTGTATCGTGGATGAAGGACGGAATGTGATAGATGGGTCGGTAGAAAGCAAAGAAAATAAAATTGCTGAGAAGAACGTATGATGCTTGTTGTACGGAAGAAGCTCAAATGAATCACTTTCTGACATATATAATATAAATTTGTAGGCTCTTATAAAAAAACTCACTCAAACGTGTGAAAAATAAGTTCAAAGTGCGAAAAAACGTGTTATACTGTTGAATATGAAGATGCAGATAATTAATTTACAATACTCAACAATTGAGAGTGAGGTTATTTATGGCAATTTCTTATAAACGATTATTCAAACTAATGATTGATCGAGATATAAAGAAAAAAGATTTAAAACAGAGCACCGGACTCAGCTATACAACGATTTCCAAACTTGAAAAAGGAGAAAATGTTACAGCCGATGTACTGGATAAGATATGTTGTCAGTTGGAATGTCAGTTAAATGATATTGCTGAGATTATACCGGATAAAGAGGAGCATTAATAGATGTGGTGCAAATTTTGCAATATAGAGACAAATGAAGAAACATGCCCGGTTTGCGGAAAACCCACATCGGAATACATTCCTATTGAAATCTATTGGTGTGATTCTTGTAAGGTACCTGTCATTAAGCAGACGACGGATAATCACAAGGAGGATTGTCCTTGTTGTGGAAGAAAAATGAAGTATCTTGCAAAGGATATCAGACCGGTATTTCCGGAGGAACGCCTTTTGATGGAACTTCTTCTGAAAAAAGAACCAAATACATATGCGAAATCTTCTGTTTGGGCATCAACAGGTAGCAGATATTATATTGATGGAAAAGCAAAGAATATTCCCGGAAAAGTCTATACTGAAACTGATACTGAAAAAATTGCAGAAGATATCGCTAGATATAAAGAAACAAATACATATGAATATTTCAATATATATGCTGAAAGGTTTGTAGAAGCCAATAGAGACAGGCTGAATTACCTTATTGATGAAGCAACAGAGTTTGTCAGGGAGACAGCAGCAAAGTATAAAGAAGAAAACCGTATCATTTCTTTTTCGGGAGGTAAGGATTCTACCGTTACAGCAGATGTTGTAACAAAGGCTTTGAGTGACCCAAGCCTTGTACATATTTTTGGAAATACTACACTTGAGTTTCCTACTACTTTGGAATATGCAAAGCGTTTCCGCGAGAATCATCCGCACGCAATATTCCAGATTGCTAAGAATAATGAACAAGAATTTTTAAGCATGGCGAAAGAAATCGGCCCTCCAGCACGTATGATGAGATGGTGCTGCAGCATGTTTAAGACGGGACCGATTACTAGAGTTTTAAATAGCATGTACAGAAATCAGCAGGTTCTGACTTTTTATGGAATCCGCAAATCAGAATCTGTATCAAGAAGTAAATACAATCGTGTAGAGGACAGTTCGGAATCTGTAAAGATCAATAAACAGACGGTAGCAGCTCCGATTTTCTTCTGGCTGGATGCGGATATCTGGCTGTATATCCTAGCTGAAAAGATAGATTTTAATGATGCTTATCGTCTGGGATATGAAAGAGTTGGATGTTGGTTATGTCCCAATAACAACACAAGAGATGTTTTTCTTGCCAATGTTTATATGCCTGAACGTGCAAAGGAATGGAGAGAATTCTTAATTGAATTCGCCAAAAATATTGGTAAACCGGACCCTGAAGAGTATATTGATTCCGGTGCATGGAAAGCACGGCAGGGGGGAAATGGTTTACCAGTAGCGCAGGATGTAAAGATTAAATTTACGAACTGTACGACGGAGGAACATGCAAAGATATATAAGCTCTCAAGGCCATTTGATGATGAATTGGTAGGTATGTTTGTTCCTTTTGGAAAACTGGCTCCTGAGTTGGGGATAAAACTGCTCAATGAGACTATTGTTGTGGAACCAAGAACGAATGTCCCTATCATGTCAATCCAGCCATTTAAAGAAAATGATTTTGAATATGCTGTGAAGATCCGTACGATGAATGTTGCGGATCATGAGGCATTACAGAGAAAAGCTGGATATCAGGTGAGAAAATTCAATGCTTGCCATAAATGCCTGAAGTGTGAATCCGTATGTAAATCGGGTGCTATTTCTATTATGGGTGATTACTACTATATAAATCCTGATAAGTGTGTTCACTGTGGAATGTGTGTGAATCAGAAGATTTTACGTGGTGGATGTATGATGGATAAATACCTTAGAACAAAAGACTAGGAGTGGAAATACAAAAAGATGACTATGAAATTTCGAGCTCATGAAACATTCTTTATTCGAAAAGGATGGATCAGCAAGGGCATGAAAGCAATACATAATGATCCAAATGCTTTTATATCAAAAGAACGAAACCCAATGGATACTCTTGGTATTGGGTCTAATATGGTAAAATCCATGCGCTTTTGGATGCAGGCAGTTGGTATTACAGAAGAACCAAGCAGGGGAAGAAGAAGCCAGACATTTACACCGCTTGGAGAAAAGATTTATCAGCATGACAGATATATTGAAGAAATTGGAACACTATATCTTCTTCAGTACCGTCTTGCCTCACAGGATGAACTGGCTACAGCCTGGTATTATTTTTTCAATGTATTTAATATTACAGAATTTACAAAAGAGGATTTTGTTGGTGCATTAAACGGGTATGCGATTGATGGTGGTGAGGAGGCAGCACTTCGTTCTTTAACAGATGACTTTAACTGCATTATTGGTACCTATGTTCCAAGATATAAGACAAACCCGGATAAAGTTTCCGCGGAAAATAACATCGATTGTCCGCTGGGAGAACTGGGATTGGTTGATATCGTGGATAAGGCAAAGAAAATTTACAGAAAGGTAACCCCTTCCGCAGAAAGTATCGATCCCTGGGTGGCACTTGCTGTGATCATGGATCAGGCAGGGGAGGCTACGGAAGTAGGACTAAATGAGTTACTGACAGGTGTGAAGAATATTGGAAAGGTCTTCAACCTTGATGTTATCACTATGATTGATGTGCTCCATGAAGCAGAGAAAACCGGTGCAATCAAGATCATTCGTACAGCAGGTTTGGATATTATCCGTATTGAGCACAGATATACGTTTGAAGAATGTGTCGACAAATTTTATGAATCGATAGAAAGAAACAGGAGATAAATATGGCAGATATGATTTCAGTGGCAACTGGATTCCAGAGTTCCGTCAATATCGCATATGATATCAATGACGAAGCAAAACTGAAAAATTATATTCCAACAAAATCTGCATTAAAGCTTCTTGAAGATATCCTTCTCAGTACGGGAAAGGAGTCTACTGACAGAGCAAGGATTTTGATTGGTGCATATGGAAAAGGCAAGAGTCATATTGTACTCATGATCTTGTCTATCCTTATGAAAAAAGATATTACACTTTTTGAAAAGCTGATTCCGGTAATTGAAAAAGAAAAACCAGAGTTGTATCAGCTGATCAAGAATTATTATGCCGGCAAAGGGAAAATTCTTCCAGTTGTGATTTCTGGAAGCAGCAACTCCCTTGCACAGGCTTTTCTTCTCGCGCTTCAGCGCACCCTTGCGGAAAATGAACTGAACGATATTATGCCGGAGACAAATTATCAGGCGGCGGTTAATACGATTCAGCGATGGAAAGGTGATTTTCCAGATACATATGAGCAGTTTAAAGGATTGCTTACGGATGATGTTGAAGAATTCGTAGGGCGTCTTACTGATTTTGATCCTTCCGCATATGAAGAATTTGAAAAACTGTATCCCTCACTTACTGCAGGAAGCTCTTTCAATCCTTTTATTGGATTCGATGTTGCTGATCTGTATGAGGAAGTTGTGAAAGCCCTGAAACCGAAAGGATATTCAGGAATTTATGTCATTTACGATGAATTCAGTAAATATCTTGAGAATCATATTGCTGATGCAACTAAAAGTGATACAAAGATGCTTCAGGACTTTGCTGAAAAGTGTGGAAGAAGTGCAGATAATCAGCTTCATCTGATGCTGATCTCGCACAAAGAGATTACCAGTTATATTGACCATGCGTCAAAAGCGATGGTTGATGGATGGAGAGGTGTGTCTGAGAGATTTCGTCACGTCTATCTGAACAATAACTTCACGCAGACTTATGAGATCATTGCTGCAGCAATAGAAAAGGATCAGGAACAGTGGTCTGCATTTGTTGGTGAACATGATACGGAGTTTCAGGGAATGAAGTATCTGTATAGTGGACATCCATTGTTTTCGGATACATATGAGGAAGGTATTGACCGTGTGATCTATGATTGTTATCCACTTCATCCGGTATCAACCTTTATCCTTCCAAGATTGTCAGAAAGAGTGGCACAGAATGAACGTACACTGTTTACGTTTATTTCTGCGACCGGAGAGTCTACACTATCTGCGTTTTTGAAGAAAAATGCAGATAATGCGTTTGAACTGGCAACCCCGGATCTTATTTATGATTATTTTGAACCACTTCTCAAACAGGAAGTGTATTCTGGGAACCTTCATAAGTATTACATCCTTACATCTTCTATTCTTAGAAAAATCGATGAGAATAGCCTGGATGCAAAGATTGTCAAAACAATCTCGTTGATCTATATTCTTGAGCAGTTTGAGAAACTTCGTCCAACAGTGGATGAACTGAATGGAATTTTTGCTGCATATGGAGCGGATGCTGTTAATGAGGCGGTAAAACGTCTTGTAGAAGATAAATATGTTGTTTATTTGAAGAGAAGTAATAGTTATCTGCGTTTAAAAGAGACTTCAGGTGTGGATATCCGTGCTCAAATTTCAAATATTGTGGAAAAGCGGGCATCAAAACTGGATATAAAAGCAGTCCTTAATGAGTCAAACTTTGATCATTATCTCTACCCGTCAAGATACAATGACGAAAAAGAGATGACCAGATACTTTGAATTCAGATTCATCGACAGTTCTGAAGTTAGTGAAGATACAAACTGGGCGATTAAACGAGAGAATATTCAGGCGGATGGGGTTGTTTTTGCCATCATTCCTGAAAAAGACGAGGAGATTGAGGGATTAAGAGCGATTCTTAAGAAATCCACGGCAGGATGTGTTGATTGTGTATTTGTTATTCCAAATAGATATCAGGATATCCGTTCAGCAGTGTCTGAATTTGATGCGGTGCAGATTCTTATGCAGACAGTGGATGATGACCCAGTACTGTTTGAGGATTATGAAGTTGTTTATGAAGACCTTAGAGATGTCCTTAGGGCATTTATCGAAGTATATACAAGACCGGAAAGACGAGGAGCAACATATTTTTATAACGGAAGTTTACAGCCGATAGCTAGAAAATCAGACCTGACAAGCTTGCTTTCAACGATTTGTTCTGAACTTTACGACCTGACACCGGTTATCAATAACGAGGTAATTAACAAGGAAGAACCTACTACGGTCGCTACAAACAGCCGTAATAAATTGATCGCAGGGCTGCTTAGGACTGAATTAGAACCTAACCTTGGTCTTAGTGGAAGTGGACAGGACGTATCCATCATGCGAAGCACAGTGCTTAATACAGGTATAGTTGTTGAGCAGGATGGTGTAGTAAGACTCAATCTCCAACCAGAAGATGAACTGCTTGCTGGAATGCTTGCTGTTATTGAATCTTTTGTGATCAATGCAAGAAAAAACGACGGGGCATGTTTTGCAGGTCTTTATAAAGAATTGACATCTGCAGAGCAGCATATCGGCATAAGAAAAGGTTTGATTCCTATTTATCTGTCTGTAGTATTGCACGAATACAAGAAAGAAATTGTTATTTGTGACAGATATGGTCAGATTACGATGAATGCTGATGCGATTGAACAGATTAATGCCGAACCGGGATTGTTTACACTTTCTTATATTGATTGGAATCCTGAAAAGGAAGAATATATTGCTGCTCTTGAGGAAGCATTCAGTGAATATGCGATTGAAGACAGAACGACGGCTCCGTATGAATATGTCATGATTGCTATGAAGCGTTGGTATATGGAACTTCCGAAGTATGCTAAGAACGCAAAATCCGTTGCTGGCAAAAAAGTTGCGAAAGAGTACAAGTTGTTCTTACAGGAAATGCGCAAGAATGTAGGAAGTTATAATCTAATCTTTAATGCCATTCCTAAAATTTATGGTGCAGAAACGGTAAACAGGGAACTTGCTGAGAAAGTAAGAATGACTAAGAATTATTTTGATGGTGCACTTGAGTGTCTGAAGAATGAGCTTTCAGAGAAGATGCGGGATATGTTCTGTACACTTGACACCGCAGCATGTGAAAAGATGTCTCTGCCGTCCATTATTCGTGACTGGTGTGAAAAATTAGATCAGGCAGCTTTTGAGCAGCTGTTTACTGATGGGACCGATCGTTGTTTAGCGCTTTTCAGAGATGTAACGAACGACGAAGATGCGTTTATTGCAAAAGCAGCTAAGATGGCAACAGACCTTCGTTTAGAAGACTGGGATGAAGATGTTATCAGTATGTTTAGCAGAAACATGGAGCAGTACCGCAATACTGCTGAAAGTTTCCATCGTACTGAAGAAACCGTATCAGCTGCAGAGATTACAGAAGACTATGAACTGACATATAAAGACGAAAATGGCAAGGCAGTTACTAAGCGTTTTGCTAAGGTTGAAGAAAGCAGAAGAGGAAAACTTCTTTACAATGCAATCATCTCTCAGCTTGATTCTATGGGGCAGGCGATTCCAGAACAGGAAAAACGTCAGATTCTTATGGAAGTATTAAAAGAGATGTGTTGAAAGGAGCTGTAGACGCATGGCATATTTTGATAATGCTGCGACAACTTATCCAAAACCAGAATGCGTTTATCAGTATATGGATAAGTTTTATCGCGAATGTGGCGGTAACGCGGGAAGAGGGAATTATGAACAGGCAAAAAGTGCCGGCGAATTGATAGCAAACACCAGGTCAATGATTCAAGATTTGCTTCATTGCCCTACAAAACAGGTTGTCTTTGAGCCGACAGCAACGATTGCTTTAAACCTGATCATTCAGGGAAATATTGAACGCGGGGCACATAATATTTATGTGTCTCCGTTTGAACATAACGCAGTTACCAGAGTTTTGCATCACTTCGAAAAGCAGGAGAAGATTGTTGTAAGACAGCTGACCGTTGGAGAAAACCTTAGATATGATATGGAGCGTATCCGTTATCAGTTTGAGGAAGAAAAACCAGATTTCGTAATCGTATCACATGCAAGTAATTCTTTCGGTGTTGTTGCGCCATTAGAAGATATTTTTGCTTTGGCAAAAAAGTATGGAGCGAGAACTTTAGCAGATATGTCCCAGACTGCCGGTTTGATAGATACAAATGTCGGACTGGAAACTTTTGACTATGCAGTTTTTGCTGGACATAAGACATTGTATGGTCCGACTGGAATTTCTGGATTTGTTATGAATCCAGAAGCGGATTTTCCTGCTGTTTTGTTTGGTGGAACTGGTTTTGAGTCTGCAAATCAGGATATGCCAGAATCTCTACCGCAAAAATATGAAGCAGGAACCTTAAATATTGCAGGAGTTGCTGGTCTATATGCTGCAATTAAGTGGATTAATGAAACAGGTCTTGGTATAATATGGGAAAAGGAGCAGGAACACAGAGCAAAACTGATGGAAATTCTCTCAGAGTACGATTTTATTCATGTTGTTAGTGCGGATAAAGATGTTCCGTATGTTGGAATTGTGTCCTGTCAGATTGATGGAATCAGCAGTGATTCTGCCGGAAATATTTTTGATGAGCAGGGGATTTCTGTAAGAACAGGTTTAGAGTGTGCACCATTAGCACATCAGTTCATGAATACTTATCCTGCGGGGACCATTCGTTTCAGTGTAAGTTATTTTACTTCGGACAAGGATTTCGAAGAACTTAGGAGAGCACTGGATTATATAGAGGATAATTTATAACGTGAATATATAAACAAAGGAGAAGACAATGGCTAACTCAAATTATTCTGATTTCAAAGAAATCGTCAGAGACATTGACGACAGAAAAATCTTGTTGCCTGATTTCCAGAGAGATTTTGTATGGAAAGATGAAGAGAGGCAGAAAAAAATAGTTGCATCTGTACTTACCAAGATGCCAATCGGGAGCATATTACTCTTAACATCCAGTGCTGATGAGTACTGCTCAAAAATAATCGGGCGTAATGCAGACCTTGATACGTCAGATATTACTGGTGATGTGGATTTTCTTTTGGATGGACAGCAGCGTATTACGGTTTTGACGAATGTATTTTCAAATGTAATCCATGATAAATGTCCAAGAGTATCCGAATTGGTCAGCTCATCTTTGAAACGGAGATTCTTTTTAAAGATTCCGAAATGGATTGATGTCCATAACGGAAAAGAAGCGGATTTATTTGGAATTCAGACATTAACTTTTCCGCTGGCAAATCCAGATGTGGATATTCCGGAATTTCTTTCTGGAGAGATATTATCATTCATAGAAACACAGACTTTTAATGCAAACGATAACAAGCCGTATAATCCTCATAATAACCTGTCGACAGATTTGGATCAGTTCTGTACGAGTTTTTCCAATGGATATCTGATTCCTCTTTATCTTTTGATACAAACAGGAAGAAAAAAAAGTCAGATGCAATTGCGGTTTAAGGACATTATGATCAGAATTTCGGAATATATCAAAAGTGAGATGTACGATTATTTTACGTCTCTTCCTTCTGATGCGGAACAGAGAGCGTTTGTGAAAAAGGTGATGCATGATGATCCGGACGAGTGCACTGAACTTCTTGACAAAGTTACGTATGTAGATGAGTTTGAAACCGTACTTGATAATCGCAAAGACATCTGGGTGGATTCCATGAAAACATATCTTGATTCTTGTGTGAAGACGGTATATCTTTCTCAGATCCGCGTAAGTGCATCCCAGAGAGGCCGTGCAATTGACATTTATGAGAATCTGAATATGGGTGGAGTATCTCTTAATACGTTTGATTTGATCATGGCACGTGTCGCAAAGGTTGATAAAAAGAACTTCCTGCAGCGAATCAAAGAAAGTATTGAGAGTACAAAAACTTATCCAAATTCTGTATTGGAGTCATCCATTAAAACGATTTTGAGTAGTGCATTGACCAATAAAACTTATAATGCAACTTTAAAAACGAATTGTATCAACAAGGGAGAATTAAACCCGAGATATATTGATGCATTTCTTGACGTACTCTGTTTGTATTGTAATAATCCGAGTTTTGATCCTGATAAGTATAAAGTGGATTTTATTAAAAAGGACAAGATCCTGAATCTGGTTCCGGAGGAAATTAACGATAATTGTGAAAAGGTAATTAATGCATTGGATCGTGCCCTTTTCTTTTTCCAGACTCGATGTGGAATCCGAACCATCGGAGAGATTAACTACAACCTTATGCTTGTGCTGGTAGGAACGCTGTTCATGGAAGATAGTTATTTCTATAACTACGAAGTCCACAGATTGTTAGAAGCCTGGTATTGGAGTGTCGTTTTTTCTGGGGAATATGATAAAGATCAGAACTCACACATGATCTCAAATCTCCAGAATATCGTGAGATGCGTCAGTGGAACGAATAGAGATTTGACTTGGTTGAATTCTATTTCTGCCAATGTACTGAAAATGACTAATTTCTCGGATAAAGATCTGCTTCTTATGAATAAGGTAAACGAGGACAGATATCCTAAGCCGGTATTGAGAAATTTCATGTGCCAGTACTTATTGTCTGGAACTTATATGGATATGTTTGATGAAACAAAGAAAATCAGCGTATTCTGTGAGGATGCAGACACTTTGGAAGCCCATCATATCATTCCACTTGGTTCTGCAAAGAAGGTGGGCGAAATTACTGCAGATATCAGAAAGAATCCTCGTCATATTTGTAATTCACCGTTGAATTTTGTATATATTACAAAAGCGGCGAATAAAGATATTTCAGATGATGCACTGGATGCTTATGAAAAGAAAATACAGCCTGCCGCAAAAGCTGCCTTGTTTATTTCATCTTATACGCCGGCAAGTCATGATACAGAAATAAAAGTACGTGGACTGTTAGAAAGCAGATATAGTATGATGCAAGGAACCATTAGCGGAGAGATTAATGATTTATTGACGAATTGGATGTAAGACGTAGCAGCGGCTCAGCGTAAGTTGGGCTACTGTTTTAATATTATAACCAAACACGCACGGATACTCATCAAAAACTACCCTCAGATGCATGGAAACTGGTTAAATATGGAATTGTCCATTTGACTGAAAAAATGCATCTGAGGGTGTTTTTTGGATATAGAGAACGAAGGGAATATTTTTCGTAACTTTTTTCTTATTCGAAAAGGTTCCTTACACATGATAGGATATGGTATCCGAATGACCAGAACGAACATCTGCTAATTTCTGGTATTTATCGACTTCTATACAAGCCCGTTTACAACCTGTTATGGTTCTGTAAAGCAGTCCAAAATATAAAATGGAACAGTTTATAAGACCAAAAATCATGCCTTTGGTCTTGTATAGTAGCCCAATCAAAATATTGGACTTCTTAATAAGATCACATAAATAGAAGATAGAAAAACAGCAACTTAAGCAATGAAGCCTGGGTTGCTGTTTTTTCTTAAGAATCATATTTTCGTACAAGAAAACTATTCTTCCTTTTCGGCGTCGTATGATCCAAACGGAAGTCTGTCATCTTCATCATCGTATGCCTTTGAAATGCTCTACTGGTGCGGAATCCGTGAAGGGGAATTACTGGCACTGACCGCCGCAGATTTTAATTTTGACAAGGAAACAGTTACGATTAATAAGTCTTATCAGCGTCTGCATGGCGAGGATGTGATTACCTCCCCGAAAACGAAAAAGAGCAACCGCACAATCAAGATGCCGAAGTTTCTCTGTGAGGAAATGCAGGAGTATATCAGTATGCTGTATGGCTTAAAGAAAAAAGACCGTATTTTCACGGTAACGAAAAGCTACCTCCACCACGAGATTGACAGAGGGGCAAAGGCATTTGCAGTATCTCAAAGAGTATAAGCAGTTTGTTTATCTTAAT
>DAVZKO010000068.1:0-14882 GCA_052272205.1 Schaedlerella sp.
AAAGAGACAAAACTTGCATTTGAAAAAGAGGTTTTGGGTGTGTATATCAGCGGTCATCCTCTGGAAGAATATGAAGAGCAGTGGCATAAGAGCATATCTGCGACTACGTTGGATTTTCAGTTGGATGAGGAGAGCGGACATTCCAAAGTACATGATGGAGCAAGAGCGATTATCGGTGGGTTTATCACAGAGAAGACAATGAAATCGACAAAGACCAACCAGATGATGGCGTTTGTGACATTGGAAGATCTGCTTGGAACAGTAGAAATTGTTGTCTTTCCGAGGGATTATGAGAAGAATCGGAATTTGCTGGAAGTGGATAACAAAGTATTCATCAAAGGACGAGTATCCGAAGAAGATGACAAGCCAAGTAAATTAATCTGTGAAAAAGTGGTTCCGTTTAATCAGACAAAAAAAGAATTGTGGATTCAATTTCCGGATAAAGCAGACTATCTGGCAAATGAGCAGATCGTGTATGGGTATCTGGCAGATTCAGAAGGTGATGATGAAGTAGTGATCTATTGTCAGGCAGAACGGGCGGTAAAACGACTTCCAAAGAACCGAAATATTCAGATTGGACCACAGGTACTAAGCAAATTGATGAATCATTATGGCGAAAAACGTGTAAAAGTGGTCGAAAAGACTATTGAAAACAAGATATAAATAGTTTAGAATAGCTCTAGAGTGTTAAAAATTAAGCAAACTTTAAGGGATTATTATTTGAAAGGTGGGCAATCAAATGGCAGAAAATAGTAAAAAACAACAGTTAGAAGAGATTGAAGACCGCGTTCGTACAATCGGTGTACTGACAAGTGGTGGAGATGCACCGGGAATGAATGCAGCAATTCGTGCCGTAGTAAGAACAGCATTGGCTAATGGAATCAGAGTATGTGGAATCCGTAGAGGATATCATGGTCTGTTGAAAGAAGAGATCATTGAGTTAACAGCACGTGACGTAGCTGACACAATTCAGCGTGGAGGTACAATCCTTCAGACAGCTCGTTGCCAGACAATGCGTACAGAAGAAGGACAGCAGAAGGCAGCTGCTATCTGTAAAAAATATGGTATCGATGGCTTGGTAGTAATCGGTGGAGACGGTTCTTTTGCCGGAGCTCAGAAACTGGCTAATCTTGGTGTAAAAACAATTGGTCTTCCGGGAACAATCGATTTGGATATTGCCTGTACAGATTATACAATCGGATTTGATACTGCTGTTAATACAGCGATGGAAGCAATTGATAAAGTTCGTGATACATCTACATCTCATGAACGTTGCAGTATCATCGAGGTTATGGGACGTGGAGCAGGATACCTTGCATTGTGGTGTGGTATTGCCAATGGTGCAGAGAAAATCTTACTTCCAGAGGAACATGATTTTAATGAGCAGGATATGATTGAAGATATTCTGGCATGCAAGAAACGTGGTAAAAAGAACTACATCATCATCAATGCAGAAGGTGTTGGAGATTCTATCAATATGGCTAAGAGAATCGAAGAAGCAACAGGAATTGAGACAAGAGCAACAATCCTCGGACACATGCAGCGTGGTGGAAGCCCGACATGTAAAGACCGTGTATATGCTTCTGTAATGGGATCAAAAGCAGTAGAACTCCTAATGGCAGGTAAATCAAATCGTGTCGTTGGATACAGAAACGGAGAATTCATTGACTATGATATTAACGAAGCATTGTCTATGAAGAAAGAGATTCCGGCACATCAGTATGAGATTTCTAAGACTCTTGCACTGTAAGAAAAATCAAAAATTATAAATGATAATACAAAGGATGATGAATCAAGTATGGTTTATCATCCTTTGTTCTTACTTTGTTACTTGCGGAGACGAGGGGAATGGTATAATATATAAGAACAGTTGTAACGACACTGCTATATACAATGAGAACATGACAGAGTCGATATAATATATACCATAAACAAATCAGAGTGGGAGATAAATACAGTGAATGATAAATGTAAAAAGTCGGCACCAATCGGAGTGTTTGATTCCGGAGTGGGTGGACTTACGGTAGTTAGAGAGATTGTCAGACAGTTGCCGGATGAGAATATTGTATATTTTGGGGATACGGCAAGAGTACCTTATGGAAGTAAGTCCAAGAATACAATCATCCGATTTTCAGAGCAGATTATTCGTTTTTTAAAAACCAAAAATGTAAAGGCAATTGTAATTGCATGTAATACAGCCAGTGCACTTGCGTTGGATGCGGTTCGTCATGAATTTGATGTTCCGATTCTTGGAGTGGTGATTCCCGGAGCAAGAGCAGCAGTGGAAGCGACACAGGATAACAAGGTAGGCGTTATCGGAACAGATGCTACGGTACAGAGTGGGATGTATACGAAGATTATACAGGGCATGAATCCAGATATTCAGGTGATTGAGAAAGCGTGTCCGTTATTTGTACCATTGGTTGAAGAAGGATTCAAAGAGCATGTGGTGACAGAAGAGATTATTGAATACTATCTGGAATCTATGCGAGAGTCCGATATTGATGCGATGATTCTTGGATGCACACATTACCCGTTGCTGCGTTCCAAGATTCGTAATTATATGGGAGAGAAGATTCAGATTGTGAATCCGGCATACGAGACAGCGATGGATTTGAAGCATTTGCTGGAAGAACAAGATATGGCAAATGATCGTTCTAAGATGCATAGCCATTACGAGTTCTATGTCAGTGATACGGCAGAGAAATTCAGAAAGTTTGCCAATACCGTAATGCCGTTTGACGTGCCGGAGACAAATGTGGTCAATATAGAGGAGTATTAGAACATGACGAAAGATGTATTAGTAAGCATTTCGGGACTTCATGCCGATGTGATGCAGGAGTCGGAAGAAGAGAATGAAGCAATTGAAGTGGTGAATCCGGCAAATTATTATTTTCGTAATGGAAAACACTATATTGTATACGATGAGCCGGTAGAAGGAATGTCGGGTACGATTAAGAATAAACTGAAAATTACAGATGATAATACAGTCGAGATTATGAAATCGGGCATTTCCAATGCACACATGATATTTGAAAAGAATAAAAAGAATCAGACTTACTATTCAACACCATATGGACAGATGCTTGTCGGTGTGAATACGAAAGATATGAAGGTCGATGTCAAAGAGAATCGAATCGATATTCAGATTGATTATGAGTTACATGTCAATCATGAAGCGGTGGCAGACAGTACAATCAAGATGAATATCATTTCAAAGGCAGATTATCGGACAGATCTTGCCGAGATGACAACGATATAAGGAATCGTAACATGCGAGAACAGGAATTGCCTATGTTCTCGCATGTTGCAGATTTGGATATAAATGAAAAGAGATGGGGATGAATCATGCATACACTAAAGAAATTCATCCAGTATTATGTACCTTACAAAGGTGTATTTTTTCTGGATTTAATTTGTGCGGCAATAATCAGTCTGGTAGACCTGGCATTTCCGCAGATTTTAAGAACACTTACAAAAACATTGTTTACACAAAATTCCGTAACGATTTTACAGGCATTACTTCCAATCGGTGTGGGATTATTGTTGCTTTATCTACTGCAGACAGGTTGTAAATATTATGTAAGTTATCAGGGACATATGATGGGAGCGCGCATGGAGCGCGATATGCGTCAGCAATTGTTTGACCATTATGAGCGGTTATCGTTTTCCTATTACGACCAGAATAATTCCGGTCAGATGATGAGTAAACTGGTATCAGATCTGTTTGATATTTCTGAGTTTGCACATCATGGACCGGAGAACCTGTTCATTTCGTTGATTAAGATTGTCGGTTCTTTTGTTTTCCTGTTCTTTATTAACTGGAAACTTGCGATTCCATTGCTTGTACTTGTGGTGTTTATGATTTTCTTTTCTTATGGTCAGAATCGTAAGATGCAGGCAACTTTCATGGACAATCGACGTAAGATTGGCGATTTGAATTCCAGTCTGCAGGATACACTGGCAGGTATTCGTGTTGTGCAGTCTTTTGCGAATGAGGATATCGAGCGGGAAAAATTCATGGCAAGTAATGAGCGTTTCCTGATATCGAAGGATGCGAACTATCGCTGCATGGGAAGTTTCATGAGCGGAAATGCATTCTTCCAAGGAATGATGTATCTTATGACATTGGTGTTCGGGGGATGGTTGATTGCTCACGGTCAGATGGAAGCGGCAGATTTGGCAATGTATGCATTGTATATCGGAATCTTTATCAGTCCGATTCAGATATTGGTTGAGCTCACGGAAATGATGCAGAAAGGTTTGTCTGGATTTAGAAGATTTTTGGACGTAGTGGAGACAGAACCGGAGATTGTAGACGCAGAGAATGCGCATCCGCTTGAGAATATAAAGGGACATGTATGCTATGACAATGTATCGTTCCATTATAGTGATGATGATACACCGGTACTTTCCAATGTATCTTTTGATATTCCGGCTGGCAGATCTATTGCTTTAGTAGGACCTTCCGGAAGTGGTAAGACGACAATTTGTTCACTCCTTCCAAGATTTTATGATGTGACAGGTGGACAGATTACGATTGACGGACAGGATGTCAGAGAATTGACATTACATAGTTTGCGTAATCAGATCGGGCTGGTGCAGCAGGATGTATATCTGTTCTGTGGAAGTATCCGGGAAAATATTGCATATGGGAAACCGGAAGCTTCCATGGAAGAAATTATCGAGGCGGCAAAGAAAGCCAATATTCATGACTTTATTATGGAATTGCCGGATGGATATGAAACATTTGTTGGAGAACGTGGAACCAGATTGTCCGGCGGACAGAAACAGCGTATATCCATTGCAAGAGTATTTCTCAAGAATCCGTCCATATTGATTCTGGATGAGGCAACCAGTGCTTTGGATAATGAAAGTGAACGTTTCATTCAGCAGAGTCTGGAGGCGTTGGCGAAGGATCGAACAACGATCACGATTGCACATCGACTTTCGACAATACGCAATGCGGATGAAATTCTGGTCGTTTCAGAGAATGGAATTACAGAGCGTGGAACACACGAAGAACTGTTAAAACAAGGTGGGATCTATGCTCATTATTATGAGATGTCATAATAGTGTCGAGAGAATATTTTGGGAGGACCAAAGAATCTTAAGAAAATAACAGCTACAGATTGCATTTATAAAAACATAGAAATAAAAATGGACAAGAATGATTTGATTTCATTCTTGTCCGTTTTTTATTTCTTATCTTTTTTTTCTTTTTTGAAGCGATCCATGAATTTCTTCTTTTTCGGTGGTGTCTCTAAAGGACCACGAACACCCTTTACGCTTGAAATGTAGATTCCGCTGACAACAGCTTTTACTTCTTTCTTCACTGGAATCAGTGGATATACCTGAGCGTCACACATGAAAGTCATAATCTTAGGTCCGACTTTGGCTTTGACAACAGGTACTTTTGAACGACGGAGATACTTTGGTGTATTCTCAACAACGATGGCAGGAAAACCGGCATCTTTCAGCTTCATCTTTCCTTTATCGATAATTAACATATTCATTGACTGAGCCATAGCATCCATCTGTGCTTTCTGTTCAGCCTGTTTCTTCTCTGCTTTCTTTCCGAAGAAATACAGTGCTACCAATGCGATAATCAGTACGGCAAGAATTACCAGCATTACAATCATTCCTGTACTCACGACAAACCCTCCTATTAAATTAATCTAGTACGGATATGTATAAAATCCGCAATTATGCATTTAGTATTGTATCATTGTTTATGGCTAAGCGCAAGTAAAAGAATACGGGAAATCCGGTAAAAAGAAGAGAAAAAGTTACTGTGAACAGCAAATAAAAGGTGTGTATAAAATGTGTTCCAACTTTTATTCTAAAATAAAGTATGATACAATGTAGGTATATGTTGCGGTTTGCGTTTTTGACATAATTGGTAAATAGAACTGACAAAAGTGTGAGCAGGAACAAGATGTGTTTGAGATGAAAAACGCGCAAATAAATGAAGAGGTGAATTAAAAAATGAAGAAAAGATTAGCAGCGCTTATATTAGCGGCAGTGATGACAGTATCCATGGTCGGATGCGGTAATACAATGTCCAATGATTATGTTACGATTAATAAATACAAAGGTTTGGAAATTGCGGAAGTTGCGAAGACAGAAGTGACAGATGATACCGTTGAAAGTACAGTGAAGAGTTATGTCACAGCATCTCCGCTTAAGACAGAAATTACAGACCGTGCGGCACAGGATGGCGATACAGTAGATATCGATCATGTCGGTAAGATAGACGGAGAAGCATTTGACGGAGGAACTGCTTCCGGTGCTTCATTAAAGATCGGGTCCGGAACATATATCGGAGCAAATGGTGACTATAAAGGATTTGAAGAACAGATTATCGGTCATAACAAAGGGGATAAGTTTGACATCGAAGTGAAGTTCCCGGATGATTATTCAGCAAGTAATCTGGCAGGTAAGGTTGCAACATTCAGTATTACACTGAACGGGATCTATGAAGTTAGCGATGATACAGAGATTACGGATGAATGGGTAAAACAGAACAGCGACACATCCGAGACAGTTGAGGAGTTCAAGGAAGAGATCCGCAACAAGATGAAAGAGAATAACGAGTCTACAAGACAGAGCCAGCTTCAGTCAGAAGTGTTGACAGCACTGGACGATCAGGTAGAGGTGAAGAAATATCCGGATGGAGACGTAGAGAAAGAATATCAGGCTGTCGAGGATTACTATACAGCATATGCACAGCAGTATGGTATGGAGCTTGCAGATTTCCTTGAGACATATATGAATATGACAGAGGATGATTTTAAGACAAAGGCAAATGAGGTTGCCGAGAATGCAGTTAAGAGAAAACTTGCCTGTGAACTGATTGCAAAGAAGAAGAATCTGGAGCCTTCCGATAAAGAATATGAAAAGAAAGTAGAAGAATATGCTGAGAAGGCAGGATATGAAGATGTCGATGCATTTAAAGAAGCATATGATGATGATACGATTCGAGCAGCAATCATTCAGGAAATCGTTGCAGATTATCTGCTGGATAGCAGTGTGCAGGTAGAACAGACAAGCACAGACAGCAGCACAACAGATAGTTCATCTGACAGCAGTACATCGAGCAGTGACAGTTCATCAAGTGATAGCAGCTCGTCAAGTAAATAATTGAAGAATATCCATCTCCTGTCTATTCGAACAGGCAGGAGGATATAAAAAGAGTAGTAACGATACAAATAATGCAGATATCTGGGAGGGATTACGCATGGCTGTGAAATTGGAAAATGAATTTCTCTGCGTGGAGATAGCAGAGATGGGAGCAGAAGTTACACGAATCTATGATAAAGTAAAAAAGAATGACATTTTATGGGAAGGAAATCCGGTTTACTGGAAAAGACATTCTCCGGTATTATTTCCAAATGTAGGTAAGACATATAAAAATAAAGTGTTGATTAACGGAACGCAGTATCCGACATCTCAGCATGGATTTGCAAGGGACAATACATTTACCTGTATTCATGCGTCAAAAGAGAAGGCTTCTTTTATGTTTCGCTCATCTGAGGAAACAAAAGAAGTAT
The DNA here is from genome assembly GCA_052272205.1 of Schaedlerella sp. Lineage (GTDB taxonomy): Bacteria > Bacillota > Clostridia > Lachnospirales > Lachnospiraceae > Schaedlerella. The sequence continues at coordinate 7,554 of DAVZKO010000068.1, forward strand.
ACCCATTTGATTTTGAATTACACATCCATTATAAGTTGAATAAAAAAGAGCTGACAGTACAATGGCAGGTTAAGAATCGTGGTGAAGAGCCAATGTATTTTACAATCGGCGGACATCCGGCATTTCGATTCGCAAAACCAGAAGAGACAAAGGCAGATTATGTATTGAAAGTTCCGGAAAAAGACAGATTGGATTATGTTCTGATTGATCCGAGCTGCGGATGTGCAATGGCTGATAATGTGCATACATTACAGCTTACGGAGGAAATGTATCCGCTCAGTGATGAATTATTTGCACAGGATGCACTGGTAGTAGATGGTGGACAGATTGAAGAAGCATGGCTTTGTCATAAAGATGGAACACCGTATGTCGGAGTACGAAGTGCGGGATTCCCAAACTATGGAATTTGGTCGGTAGAAGGTGCTCCGTTTGTATGTCTGGAGCCTTGGATGGGACGTTGTGATAATGTTGGATTCGATGCGGAGCTGTCTGAGAAGCCAAATGTAAATACAGTGGCAGCAGGTGAAGAATTTGTAAAAGATTATACGATTGTTGTTGCGTGATCGAACAAATAAGATAGAAATTGGACAGCAGGAAACGAAGCGGTGCCATTGTCAGAATGGAACACATAGTTGGATAAAGGGTAACTGTTTAGGTACGATGAAGTAAGTGGAGGACAAGATGGAGAAATTAGTGCAGGAATGGAAAGAATCACTTCCGGAATTTCGTGAGATGACAGAAAAATTTTATGCAAAAGAAGTGAGCATCAAAGACTATAAAGGATTTTCAGGCGGATATGGAAGCTATGCTCAAAAAGGTGGAGAGGCAAGTATGCTTCGTCTGCGTATGCCGGGCGGTCGTCTGACAAAAGAAAAACTGAAATTTATTGCAGATATGATTGAAACATATCAGGTTAATAAAGCCCATTTTACAACCTGTCAGACTGTGCAGTTGCATAATCTGGATAAGGTTGCCGTGTGTGATATTATGGAGAAAGCGGCCGATGTAGGAATTATTACAAAAGGCGGTGGTGGAGATTTCCCGCGTAATGTGATGACTTCTCCGCTTTCCGGTGTAGAAGAGGGAGAATATTTTGATGTTCTGCCGTATGCGGAAGCTGCGTCCGATTATCTGATGAAACTTGCAGGTACAGTGACGATGCCTAGAAAGTTGAAAGTATGTTTCTCGAACTCTCCGGCAAATGTAACACATGCGACATTCCGTGATCTTGGATTCGTTGCAAAAGCAAACGGAACATTTGATGTATATAGTGCAGGTGGACTTGGAAATAACCCACGCATGGGTGTAAAGGTTGCGGAAGATGTAGAGCCATCCGAGATCCTGTATTATATTCAGGCAATGGTTCGCACATTCATTGCACATGGTAATTATGAGAATCGAGGAAAAGCAAGAACCCGTTATATGCAGGAAACATTAGGTGTAGAAGGTTATATCGCAGCATATCAGGAGAAACTTGCAGAAGTGAAAGCAAGTGAGAAGCTGGATTTACAGATTGAAGTACCGGAAATCACGAAAACAGGAGATGGTTCTGTTGCAGAAGGCAATCGTGTGGTAAATCAAAAACAGAACGGATTGTATGCGGTAACATATCATCCAATCGGCGGCGTGCCGAATGTAGCGAAGTTCGGAGAGATTTACAATGCAATCAAAGATGCAGAGCAGGCAGAAGTTCGCATTGCTCCGGATGAGACAATCTACATCATCAATCTGACAGGGGCAGAGGCACAAAAGGTTCTGGCTGTTACAGAAGACGGCGCACAGAATTTGTTTGAAAGTTCTGTATCTTGTATCGGAGCAACAATCTGTCAGGTCGGAGCAAGAGATTCACAGGGATTACTTGCCAATATTATCGAGACAGTAAGACCGTACAACTTTGCAGATGGTGTCCTTCCGCGTATCCATATCTCAGGATGTACTTCTTCTTGCGGAACACATCAGATTGGAACACTTGGATTCCACGGGGGAGCAAAACGAATCGACAATGTAGCAGAGCCGGTATTTACACTGCATGTAAACGGATGCGACCAGCAAGGGCAGGAAGCATTTGGCGAGTCCTGGGGGGTGATGAAAGAATCTGATATTCCGACATTCTTTGTTGAACTTGGAACAACGATTCAGGGAACAGGAAAGACATTTGACACATGGTATCATGACACACCGGAAGGATTGAAAAAAATCGCAGAGCAATATTTAAAATAAGGAAAAGGTGAGTCTGATGGGTAGACTTGGATTAGAAAACAAAACAGAAGGAAGACGGAGTTTTGAAAGCAAATTAGAAAAACGTAAAGAAGAGTTTGTGCGGAACAGTTTGTTGTCTGACGAATTTATCGGATTTGTTCAGACGAATAAGAAACCATTTGATACATTGATGTCCTATTATCAGTGTGCGATCATGGAAGTAGAGACCAAATTCAAAGTATTGAGTGAAGAGTATTCGTTAGAGTATGACCGCAATCCGATTGAAAGCATCAAGTCGAGAGTAAAATCATTGGAGAGTCTGTTAAAGAAAATCCGAAAAAAGAATATTCCGTTGACGATGACTTCAATTGAAGAGAACATCCAGGATATCGCTGGAGTTCGAGTGATTTGTTCTTTTCAGGATGATATTTACACACTTGCAGATTGCTTTCTGAGTCAGGATGATGTCATCTTACTGGAGAAAAAGGATTACATTAAAAACCCAAAACCAAGCGGTTACAGAAGTCTGCATTTAATCATACAGATACCCATCTTTTTGCAGGAAGGCAAGCGGATGGTGACCGTAGAAGTGCAATTACGAACCATTGCGATGGATTTCTGGGCAAGTCTGGAGCATAAGCTTCGTTATAAGAAAAATATCCCGGAAGAACAAAGTAAGTTTCTGGCAGAAGAGATGATGCAGTGTGCGGAAATCAGTGCATCTTTGGATGAGAGAATGCAGAATGTCAGGGATGTGATCATGCAGTCAGAGGAACAACAGCCGGAGGAATCGGACAGACCGATGCGACTGCGCGGATTGACGGATCATTTGTTAGGATTATAGCAGAGAGTGGCGGAAAATATATTGCGATATTTTTAATTGTACTAGATTAGCCGAGGACTGAGATGTGACCACTCTGAGATGAAAAGATAAAGGATGAGATACGATGATTGACAGAGAGGATATGTTGGCGCTGACCAGACGAATGACGGTAAAAAGAAGTTCCATGACAAGAATCGCCGGAGGATATATGGATGCGGATGGTGAGATTGACGGAACGTTCAATACCAGTTTTTTGAAATTAAGTCCTGCAGATAAAGAGAGAAATCTAAACATTGCAAAGGCGATTCCATTTGCAGAGACAAATAAAAACCTCAAAGAGTATGTGTTCTCCAATGAGAAGATGCAGCCGGACAGTATGTGGAAACTACTGATGGGAATGCGAGCATGTGCTTTGAAAAATGATGCACTGATGGAGACGTTTTACGAAATTGTCGGAGAAAAATATCATTCGACGAAAGATTATGCAATCTATGTATTTCATGACAGATATGATATTCCGGCGAAAGGACAGGATCATGTTCGATTGGGAGAATCTGAGGATATGTTTGAATATCTTATTTGTACAATCTGTCCGTTGACCGGGGATTATGAACCGGGAGAGCCGGAGTGTGGATTTTTATTTCCGGCATATATGGATGGAGGAGCAGCAATCAATTATGTTGATGTCTTTCAGGCAGACGCCGGACATCCGCATGAGGAATTGTTGGAGTTGCTTGGCGTATAGGACGTTATCAAAATAAAATCTTAGCTTATTTAAGGTCTGTTTTCATACATTTGCGTATTGGAAACAGACCTATTATTTTACATTCTATTACATGGATTTAACATTTGCAGACATCTCATTTAACATTATCTTGCTAAACTTTCAAATAGAAAAGGAAGGAAGATGATAGAATGAAAAAAATATGGGACTTCTGTAAAGAAAGAAATTGGGAAAAGGATAATCGAATCAAATTATTTTTATTTTTAAATATATTATGTTGGTGTGGAATTGGAGCAGTGCTCTGGTTGTTCGTGAGCAGAGTGTCTTTGAATAGTATGACATGGTTTTTCGTATTTGTTGGATATGCAGGAGTATTTCCTGGATGGATTGGCGGAGTACTTCGAGTGATGAATGATGAAAGAGATATTTCTTTATCTTAAGTATAGGGAAATATCTCCTTCCATTCTCCGGGCTGTAGTGTTTCATCCAACATAATCTCTCCGATAGAAATACGTTTTAATTCAATTACACAACAATGTACACTTTTCATCATGCGTCGAATCTGGCGTTTTTTTCCTTCACAAATCGTGATTTTTCCATAAGTAACCGGATGTTCCGGTCGGTTTTTGTGAATATCTTGCTGTATTTCTTCCGGTAGTGTGGATAAAATATCCGACAGGATCGCATGCCCTGTTATCGTAATTTTAGCAGGCGCTGTAGGGATGGACATCCCTTTTAATAGGACTCCGTTTTCAAGCATTTGAACAAGTTTGGGGGTCAGGTCACCAAGTACTGTGAATTCATAAGTTTTTTCCTTATGATAATCAGGATGAGTGAGTTGTTGATTAAAGACACCGTCATCTGTAATCAGAAGAAGTCCGGTGGTTTCCCGGTCTAAACGTCCAACAGGAGATAGGTTGTCATTATGTAGTTCTTTAAAATAATCCATAACAGTCGGGTAGAGATCATCGCGTCTGGCACTGACACAGCCGAAAGGTTTGTGAAACATGTAATAGTGCATGATGGCTCCTTTGCTAGATTGTTTTATGAAGTAAATTATAGCATAACGAGTTTAAAAGAGAAAATGAAAAAACAAGAAAATAACAAGATACATTTTTGGAATGAAGAGAGAATAAACAAATATGGAAATGCGATGAAATGTGTTATTCGTGAAGTGGAAAAAATGGATAAGATGGTGGCGGCAATGATTGAAAATAAGAACGGACAGGAAGAATAGATTCTGAAAAACAAGGTGAAATTACGGCATAATGATATTAGTCCCCTGCATACATTGTAAAAATGATGTACGCAGGGGGCCTCTTTTTTGAAAGATTACATAGAAGAGCGGGCGATTGAGATTGCAAATTATATCATACAAGAGAAGGCAACGGTTAGGCAGACAGCAAAGAAATTCGGAGTGTCGAAGTCTACGGTGCATATGGTTGTTACACAAAAGAACGGTTTGTGTGGGTGGTAGAATAGGAAAAGATTAGTGTAGAAAAACAGCTGGATGAGGCTGTTTTTCTTTTATGCATGGAAAAGAAATGATATACTAATCGTAGTTATATATGAGCGAAATATGCAACTAGGATTTCAGGAGGTAGAAATGTATATACAGTGTACAAAGGCATTACTTGACAAATTAAAAATAGAAAAAAGCGAATTGCTTCCGGTTGAAAGCTGTGAAGATGGTGCGGAGGGATTCTATTCCTGGCATGCACACTTTATTACGATTAACAGGCGAAAAGCCGTTGTGTGTATGAATAATTTGACACGATATACGATTGTTTTGTATCGACCAAAGGCAAAAGATATGATGGAGCTGGAAGGTAGGATAAAAGAGGGGATTCGCACAGCTTTTTGTGAAGAAGGTATTTCGGAAGTAGCAATAAATGAATATATTGAAAAATGTGGAGCAGCAGAGTATTCAAAAACAGCCGGAAGAAGTATGGTTGCTAATTTGAATAAAATCTGTGAGACAGTGCAGTGGTATGCAGATTTGCTTAATGAGGATACTGTAATACAAAAGAGAATCAGTTTGTCGTTGGGGAAATATCTTGTCAAATTTGATGGGGATTATGATCATCCGGAAGAGAAACTGTTTCGAGCACTTTGTAAAATGCGTAATCTGTCAGAGTCAGAATGGGATAGAATACTCGAAGTGGAAAATTATCAGTTGAAAATCCGGCTAGATTTTGACAATTTTGATATATGGAGAAGAGTGCTGATTCCATCAAGTTGCACATTCCAGAGATTACATCGTGTTATTCAGGAAACATTCGGATGGTTTGATTATCACTTGCATGAATTTCGATTGGTTGGAGAACCAGAGGAAGCAGATTATAAATTACCATTATATGCATACCCGATTAAGATGCGGATTGTAGATGGGGAGGATCCGGAAGTAGGAGAATATTTAGAACCGGACAAGTATGAAGTGAAATTTGATACGAAAACAAGTCTAAAAGATGTTTTCAAAGACACAGATACATGTATTTATACCTACGATTTTGGCGACAACTGGGAGCATGTAATTACGTTGGAAAAGGTGATTGAGAATAATAATCGATTTCCGGTTTTCCTTGAAAGAAACGGAGAAAGACCACCGGAAGATGTAGGTGGTGAAAGTGGATTTGAAGAGTATATGAGAATTATCTCAGATAAGAATCATCCAGAACATGAAGCGATGCTTCAGTGGTCGGAAATTACAAAAGAAAAGGAACGAACAATAGAAGAAATCAACAGAAGAATGAACTGTTTTTTCAGATAATGAGAGGTAAGAAGCATGATTGCACCAAGGAAAGTAAAATTTGAAGCAAAGAAAAAAGAAAAAGAAAATATAGAGTTCCGTACATTTCTAAAATGCAATGCAGATGAAGAAGAACTGGATAAGCAGTTCAAAGAGCTGCATGAAGAATTATTTGCAAATTATGACTGTAATAGATGCAGAAACTGCTGCAAGATGTATAACGGAAGTATTCCGAATGAAGATTTAGAGAGAGATGCGCAATTTCTGAATATGACTAAAGAACAATTCGTAGATACATTTCTTGTGAAAAATGAAATAGAACATACATATGAGACCAGAAATCAGCCATGTGACTTCCTGGAGCAAGATGGAAAATGTAAACTGGGAGAATGCAGGCCGGAGAGCTGCAAAAAATATCCTTATACAGACCAGCCAGAGAGATTGCAAAGTTTATATAGTGTGTTGAATGCGGTTGAAGTCTGTCCGGTGGCATTTGAAATCTATGAGAGGTTGAAAAAAGAATATCATTTCAAGAATAGATAAAAAATGGGATATACGAAAGAAATGTGAAGGAGTACGGTGTGGAGAAATTTTCGGAAAAAAGTTTAGTATCCCTTGGCGAGTATTATGTTTATGGTTTGATAGATCCTAGAAATAGAAAAGTATTCTATATTGGAAAAGGGACTGGGAATCGAATTTTTGAACATGAAAGAGAAAGTTATCATCAAATGTAATTTGACTGAATCAGAAGCCTTTGCTTCGGAGGCGGCACTAATTAATATTTTCAATTATTTGGAAAATAGCAGATTGACGAATATTGTTGCAGGGTAGCAC
>DAVZKO010000069.1:0-14702 GCA_052272205.1 Schaedlerella sp.
GTATCGAATCCATATACGCAGTTGCAATTCCTGTCACAAGATTGGTAGCCCCCGGTCCACTGGTAGCCAGACATACCCCGACTTTGCCGGTAGCTCTTGCATATCCATCCGCTGCATGGGAAGCTCCCTGTTCATGAGATGTCAAAATATGACGAATCTCTGAGCGATGCTGATACAGTGCGTCGTATACATTCAAGATTGCTCCGCCCGGATATCCGAATACCGTATCAACGCCCTGTTCTTTCAAACATTCAATTACGATTTCTGAACCTGTTAACTGCACAAGAAGCACCTCCTAATTATTCTTTGGTACTTCTAAGATTGCTCCGCGGTTTCCTGATGTAACCATAGATGCATATCTTGCAAGATAACCTGTTTTCACTTTTGGCTCTCTTGGAACCCAGTTTGCTTTTCTCTTTGCCAACTCTTCATCCGATACATCAAGCTGGATAGAAAGCTCTGGAATATTAATTTTAATGATATCTCCTTCTTCAACCAGCGCAATTGGTCCGCCGACTGCTGCTTCCGGAGATACGTGTCCGATGGAAGCTCCTCTGGATGCTCCGCTGAAACGACCATCTGTGATCAATGCAACGGAAGAACCAAGTCCCATTCCTGCAATTGCAGATGTAGGATTTAACATCTCTCTCATGCCCGGGCCGCCTTTTGGTCCTTCGTAGCGAATTACAACTACATCTCCTGCATGAATCTCTCCACCTTTGATTGCTGCAATGGCATCTTCTTCACACTCAAATACTCTTGCAGGACCTTCATGTACAAGCATCTCTTCCACAACTGCAGAACGTTTTACAACACTTCCGTCTGGTGCAAGATTTCCTTTCAATACTGCAAGTCCTCCTGTCGGAGTATATGGATTATCGATTGGACGAATTACTTCCGGGTTCTTATTCACTGCGCCTTCGATATTCTCTCCCACTGTTTTTCCTGTAACAGTCAGACATTCTGTATGAAGAAGTCCTTTTTTATTCAACTCATTCATAACTGCCGGAACACCACCAGCTTCATTTAAGTCTTCCATATATGTCGGACCGGCTGGTGCAAGATGGCAAAGATTTGGAGTTTTCTCACTAATACCATTTGCAAAATCAATTTCAAAGTCCATTCCGATTTCATGAGCGATTGCCGGAAGATGAAGCATACTGTTTGTAGAGCATCCCAATGCCATATCTACTGTCAATGCATTCAGGATTGCATCCTCTGTCATAATATCTCTTGGGCGGATATTATTTCGAACCAATTCCATCACCTGCATTCCTGCATGTTTTGCAAGTTGGATTCTTGCTGAATAAACTGCCGGAATTGTTCCATTTCCAGGAAGTCCCATACCGAGAACCTCTGTCAGACAGTTCATGCTGTTTGCTGTATACATACCAGAACAAGAACCGCAAGTCGGACAAACCTTATTCTCGAATTCACAGACATCTTCTTCCGTAAACTTGCCAGCCGCATAAGATCCAACTGCTTCAAACATGCTTGAGAGGCTTCGTTTCTCCCCTTTTACATGTCCTGCAAGCATCGGACCACCACTTACAAAGATGGTAGGAATATTAACTCTGGCTGCCGCCATCAAAAGTCCAGGAACATTTTTATCGCAGTTTGGGATCATGACCAATCCATCAAACTGATGTGCCATTGCAAGTGCTTCTGTAGAATCTGCAATCAAATCTCTTGTTACCAGGGAATATTTCATCCCGATATGTCCCATTGCAATTCCGTCGCATACTGCGATTGCAGGAACCATGATTGGTGTACCTCCTGCCATTGCAACACCTAATTTTACTGCTTCTGTTATCTTATCCAGGTTCATATGTCCCGGAACGATCTCATTGTAGGAGCTTACAACTCCGATCAACGGTCTCTCTAATTCTTCTTTTGTCAAACCTAACGCATTAAACAGGGAACGATGAGGTGCCTGTTGCATGCCTTTTGTTACTGTATCGCTTCTCATAAATGATTTCATCCTCTCTAATGACTTTTCTATTTTGTAATATAAGAACAGATTCTATCGCCCATTTCTGCTGTTCCAATCTGCACTTTTCCTTCAGACATAATATCAATCGTGCGGTATCCGTCTTTCAATACCTTTTCTACCGCAGCTTCAATTGCATCTGCTTCCTGATCCAGATCAAACGAAAAACGAAGCATCATCGCTGCTGAAAGAATAGTTGCAATCGGATTGGCAATTCCTTTTCCTGCGATATCCGGTGCTGAACCGCCACTCGGTTCATACATTCCGAATTTTGTCTCATTCAAACTTGCTGAAGCCAACATACCGATAGAACCGGTTACCATACTTGCTTCATCGGAAAGAATATCTCCGAACATATTCTCTGTCAAAATCACATCAAACTGACGTGGATCTTTCACAAGCTGCATTGCACAGTTATCTACAAGCATATGTTCCAGAGTCACTTCCGGATAATCCTTTGCTACTTCTTCTACAACTTTTCTCCACAGACGAGAAGAATCTAACACATTCGCTTTGTCTACACTTGTAACTTTCTTGCGACGCTTCATTGCTATATCAAAACCACGTTTTGCAATGCGGCGAATCTCGTCTTCTGTATATGTAAGAGAATCCGTTGCAGTCAAAACACCGTCCTTTTCTTCTGTTGAACGTTCCCCAAAATACAAACCGCCTGTCAGCTCTCTCATAATCATCATATCAAAGCCGCCATCTGTAATCTCCTCTTTCAGAGGGCAAGCTCCTTTTAATTCATCATATAATACTGCAGGTCTTAAATTTGCAAACAAATTCAATGCTTTTCTGATTTTCAGAAGGCCTGCTTCCGGTCTTTTCGATGGCTCCAGTTTATACCAAGGGGATGTTTTTGCATCTCCACCGATAGAACCAAGCAATACTGCATCACTGCTCTTTGCAAGTTCAATCGTCTCATCCGTTAACGGAACTCCGTGCACATCAATCGATGCGCCTCCCATCAGAAGCTGTGTATAGTCGAACTCATGTCCATACACTTCTCCGACTTTATCCAACACTTTCAGTGCTTCGGTTACAACTTCCGGTCCGATACCGTCCCCCTTAATTACGCCAATCTTCAGTTTCATAATGTTTCACCCTTCCATAAATAAAATGGTTCTATCCGTTGTTACGGATTCTTTTATTCTTTATAATTAATACTCGAATGTATTTATCATAACTTATTTTTTATTTCGTTTCAACCCTTTAATTCGTAAAAGTGTTGCATAAATATAGGAGATAATTGAAAAAAAGTGACTATTTACACGTTTCTGCATAAAAAAAGGACGAAAAGCCTATCGCTTCGTCCTTTTATGAATTCACTTTTATTAAGCTTCTGTTGATGTACCCGGTTTCTCAAGCTGTGCAATTGCAGCTTTCTGCATTGGGATACGGCAATTTTTATTATTACCGAATTCCACGATCACATCTTCATCAGAAATATCAATAATAACACCATAAAATCCACTTGTTGTTAATACTGTATCTCCTACTTCCATTGTTGAAAGCATTGCCTGAATTCTTTTCTGTTCTTTTTTCTGAGGTCTCATAAGTAAGAACCACATTGCGCCAAGAATTACAACATAAATTAAGATAATTCCTATTCCTTGCATGATATATCCTCCTATATTTAAAAAAGCAATAATATAATCATACACAATTTCCCAGTATTCTTCAAGTCAATTTTTACTTTTTGCATAAAAATGCTCGAATTTTAGTTACTGATCACAGTAAACGAATTTATTCCAAAGGCTGAGACATACTGTCTAATTTGCGCTTTTTATACGCTTTATACTCACCTGCTTCAATTGCATCACGGATTTCTTCCATCATTGTATTGTAGAAATACAGATTATGCAATACGCATAAACGCATACCCAACATCTCTTTTGCTTTCAAAAGATGGCGGATATATGCTCTGCTGTAGCTTCTGCAAGCCGGACACTGACAACCTTCTTCGATTGGCCGGTTATCCAATTCAAATTTTGCATTGAACAAATTCAGCTTTCCATGGTTCGTATAAACATGTCCGTGACGGCCATTACGACTCGGATATACACAATCAAAGAAATCCACACCCCGATCAACTGCCTCCAATATATTGGCAGGTGTGCCAACTCCCATCAGATATGTCGGTTTGTTTTCCGGCAAAACAGGAACGACCGCATCCAGGATGCGATACATCTCCTCATGACTCTCTCCGACTGCCAATCCTCCAACCGCATATCCCGGCAAATCCAATTCTGAGATTTGCTTTGCATGTTCTACTCGAATATCTTCATACACGCCGCCCTGGTTAATACCAAATAACAGTTGCTGTTTATTGATTGTATCCGGAAGAGAATTCAATCTCTCCATCTCGTCTTTACATCGTTTCAGCCAACGGGTTGTACGAGCAACCGAATTCTCCATATATTTGCGGTCTGCCACACTGGATGGGCACTCATCGAATGCCATCGCAATCGTCGATGCAAGATTAGACTGGATCTGCATACTCTGTTCCGGCCCCATGAAGATTTTACGACCGTCAATATGGGAATGAAAATGTACACCTTCTTCTTTGATCTTTCTCAAATCTGCCAATGAAAACACCTGAAATCCGCCGGAATCTGTCAGGATTGGTTTATCCCAGTTCATAAACTGATGTAAACCTCCCATTTTTTTCACAACTTCATCTCCCGGACGTACGTGTAGATGATATGTGTTAGACAATTCCACCTGTGTTTTAATCTGTCGCAAATCATCCGTCGAAACTGCACCTTTGATTGCCGCAGCCGTTCCTACATTCATAAATACCGGTGTCTCAATCGTCCCATGTACTGTATGAAAACGGCCACGTTTTGCTTTTCCATCTTTCTTTAATAATTCGTACATAATCTCCTCTTTCTAAAATAGGACAGCTGTTTTCAAAGAAGCTGTCCTATTTTACTTTTTCTTATATAATTCTAAATGAACATGAAATACAACTTTAAATGTATAAGTTCTCTAATTATGAACAATTACCGGAGTCCCCACTGATATTACATTATATAATGCTGCTGCCATATCAAGCGGCATGTTAATACATCCATGTGAACCTGCTCCATCTCGATAGAGTGTTCCTCCAAAAGCAGGCTGCCATATCGCATCATGAAAACCAATACCGCTCCACGTAACACGCATCCAATACGATACCGGCGTCTCATAAATTGGCTTTCCGGTAACCGGATTATCTTCTCCAACCAACGTTTTATTCAAGGATTTCTCCAAAATATCATATACTCCCAAGGTTGTTTCTTTTTCCGGAATCGGCTCCCCGGTAACAACATCTGTCTCTAATACTACAGAGCCTCCGGAAATATACCACATATGCTGAGCAGATATATCAACTTCAGCATACGTATCTCCCCAATCCTGTGCACTGTGTGAAGCAGCAGTCTGGTAATATGCCGGTTCTTTTGTCACAACCTCTCCATTCTTAATACTATTGGTAAGCGCTGTGAACTCTGTATCCTCATCAATAGACCAACCATAAGTTCCTCCTGAGACCTCTACCGTCTTGCCGGTCGGTGTTGTAATCGTTCTCGTTGTCCCTACGGTGTCGTATTTATCCCCAAATGCGGTCAACCAATCTCGAACTGCATTCTCATCAAATGTAACATTCATATTATCGTCGACTGTTACCCAGTTACAGATAACCGTTCTATCCACAACAACATCTTCTGTCATCGTATATGTAATACTTGCCTGTAAATACTTGTTCATCTCATCACAGGCATCCTGTACTTCTTTTGACTCGGAAGTATAAGTCGGTGTTTTATAACATCCTTCTTTTTCCATATCCAGTTCTGATTTAAACTCCGCAATATATTCATTGATTTTCTGGTTCAATACCTCTTGATCTACTGCCGTTCCTTCCGTCTCCGGTTCTACCACATATTGAGTTCCGTCAAATTGCGGATGTGCAGATATCGGTTCAACCTGTTCCCGTGTCACTGCCTGAAGATTCTGGACCTGTTGCTGTAATTTACTATCATCATAAGATACTTCTAATTCAATCTCACTGGACTTTTTAGAGAAAATACCTGCCGGCCATAAAAATGCATTCTGACTTTTGATTGCATCCTTCACCTCATCCGTTTCTTTGCATGCCAAATCAATTGTATCTCCGTCAATCGTATCGGATGCCTGATCTTTCTCAAGGATGGTCAGGCTGTAATTTTTAACCTGATCTTCCATATATTTCTCTACATCGTCTGCTGTTTTCATCGAAAAATCATGTCCGTTAATCTCTGTATTAATATAGAAATGTGACATAAAGAACACAGACATTCCAAGATACACAACTGCCAGCACTGCTACAACTGAGCCAATGGAAATCATCAGCACTTTATTTTTCTTTTTCGCTTTTTTATGTTTTTTACGTCCGCCTTTGCCATCCAGATCAACCATCTCACTCACAAAATCATCTTCCTTGTATGGCTCTTGCTTATCATATTCCTCCGACTCATCTTCAAAGTACTCATCTTCATCTGATTCATACTCTTCATTATATACTTCATCGTCTTCATCCCATCTATCTTCATCAAGTTCTTCGTCCTCATAGACGTCATCCTCTGATTCTGTGACTTCTTCGAAGTCAGCATCCTCATCGTATTCATCAATTTCTTCAAACTTCTCCTCTGAATCTGATTCAACTTCTGCCCCATCCAGACGAGATGCAGTTACTGACTTCTTCGGAATATCGTCAATATACTCAATTACTCTTGTTTCATCTAACTCTTTATCTGAATCCTGATTGGATGACGTATCATTCAAAAAATATTCTTCCGCATCGTGGACTTTCACCTTCTTTTTCTTACTTTCTCCACGTAATTCTTTTTGCTCCATGTTGTTTCTCCCCTTTTTATAAATCAACGTCTAGGCTCAATTATATTATGAATTTCTACAATTGTACAGTGAAATCTTTATGATTTCTCAATGATTTCTCAAACTTTCATCCGAAATAACGATTGCATGTTCAAATTTCTTCTTATATAATAATCTATATGTTTCTGCAAGTGAAATATTGCATAAACAAAAGAGAGGAGATTTTTTATGAGTGGTTCAACATATGGACGTCTGTTTCAGGTCTCAACCTGGGGTGAATCTCATGGTGCAGCTATCGGTGTTGTGATTGACGGCTGTCCTGCAGGTCTGAAACTTCAAGAGTCTGATATACAGGCTTTCTTAAATCGTAGAAAGCCAGGACAAAGTAAATATACAACCATGCGTCAGGAGAGCGACCAGGTAGAAATCTTATCCGGTGTATTCGAAGGTCATACAACCGGTACCCCGATTTCTCTGATGGTGCGTAACCAGGATCAGCGTTCTCGTGATTATAGCAACATCGCATCGGTATACCGGCCGGGACATGCTGATTATACTTTTACGCAAAAATATGGTTTTCGTGATTATCGTGGTGGTGGCCGTTCTTCCGGACGAGAAACTATCGGTCGTGTTGCAGCCGGAGCTGTAGCTTCTATTTTACTTCACGAACTTGGCATCGAGATTTGTACTTACGCGAAATCCATCGGACCGATTTCCGTCGATGAATCCGACTACCATTATAATGAAATAAACGAGAACAAATTATATATGCCAAATAACATTTTAGCAAAAGAAGCCTCCGATTATTTGGACAAGATGCTGGAAGCCTCCGACTCTGCCGGAGGCGTGATCGAATGTAAAGTCAAAGGACTTCCTGTGGGTCTCGGCGAACCTGTTTTTGACAAGTTGGATGCATGCCTCGCACAGGCAATGGTCTCCATCGGTGCTGTAAAAGCCTTTGAAATCGGAGATGGTTTTCATGCTGCACATTTAAACGGCAGTACGAACAACGATGCCTTTTATATGGAAGATGGTCAAATCTGTAAAAAGACCAATCATTCCGGCGGTGTACTGGGTGGTATGAGTGACGGAGATACGTTAGTTTTCCGTACAGCCATAAAACCAACCCCTTCCATCGCACAGCCACAACAGACTGTCACAGAAGACGGAGCGAATACCGAACTGGTGATCAAGGGCAGACACGACCCAATCATTGTTCCGAGAGCCGTTGTCGTTGTAGAATCTATGGCTGCCATTACAATTGCGGACTTACTTCTTCAGAATATGCACAGTCGTCTAGATGGCATAAAGAAATTTTATAACTGTTAAATCCAAAAATGAGTTTGAGAAGATTTTGTTCTTCCCAAACTCATTTTCTATATACATTCCATTTTCAGACTTGGAAACAGCCACCACCAATAAATTCACGAAGCAGCGAATTGGTCGGCACATTCTCACTTCCGATTCCGATAAAATAATCAAAAAACTTTAAAAGTCTCTTTGCTTCCACATACTCCGGAGCCTGTTTATCAACACCAAACAAAAGCGGCTCTACATATTGCTTCAGCACAGCCAATTCATACACCAGAGAGGAGTTAAACATAACATCTGCCTCTTCCTGAAACGGGAAGATATTCTCTTCCTCTCCTTTTCTAACCGAATTCCACATCGAAATCGTGCGAGTCGCAGAAGTTCCTCGTGTTCTTGCATCACGTACAATACGACGAATCAATCTTCCATCTGTCGATGGGATACGGTTATGCTCATCAATATTAAGCTGTGTAAGTGCACTGATATATATTTTGAACTTATTGTTGTCATTCAGATTTTCCGTCAATTTAGGATTCAGGCAATGAATTCCTTCAATAACAAGAATATCATTTTCTCCTAACTGTTTCGGTACCGTTGAATAATTACGCTGTCCGGTTTTAAAATTAAATATCGGCAAATATACCTTTTCTCCTTTTAAGAGATTGGTCATATCTTCATTGAACTGTTTGACATCAATCGCCTCTAAACACTCAAAATTATAATTTCCGTCTTTGTCCTTCGGTGTATCTTCCCGATTCACAAAATAGTTATCCACCGCAATCGGATGTGGGGTCAGTCCATTTACCCGAAGCTGAATCGATAAACGATGTGAAAATGTCGTTTTGCCCGATGATGAAGGTCCTGCAATCAAAATGAACTTGACCTCCGGACGAGCTGCAATCTGTTTTGCAATCTCGCCAATCTTTCGCTCCTGATATGCTTCCTGAACAAGCACCACTTCTCGCATATCATGCTGCGTAATCATATCATTGAGTGCACCGACTGTATCAATCCCCTGCAAATCTCCCCAATGTATTGAATCATTCTGAACCTGGAACAATTTTTCTCTCGGTGCAAATGCAGGAATCACTTCCGGTTCCTTTATCGTAGGAAACTGAATTACAAATCCATCTCCATACAGATGCAATGAAAATTCCTGCAAATAACCGGTATCTGGAACCATATATCCATAATAATAATCTTCAAATTCATTGATACTGTAGATATTTACCGTAGAAACTCTTCGGTATTCAAACAAACACTCTTTATCGTACATTTTGTGCTTATGGAACAGCTCTACCGCCTCAGAAGTTGGAACTGCACGTTTACCGATCTTGATCTTCTGTTCGGACAACTCATGCATACGGTCTGTTACACGCTGTAAGAATTCCTCATCCAACCCAATCTCTCCATCAATTGTACAATAATATCCTTTACTTACCGAGAAATGAATGCGGACCCTCTCCACCTTATCGTGCCCACCGACATCATGCACCGCCTTTACAAGGAGAAAACACATACTACGTTTATACGTTTCAAATCCTGCTTTATCTCCTGTTGTAACAAAATCCAACTTCGTATCTGACTCCAGTGTTTTATCCAGTTCTTGAAGCCGGTTTGTTCCCACAACAGCCAGTACAATACGATGCTCATAATACGGTTGGAAATCTTCTGCTATTTTTTGATATTTCGTCCCTTTTTTGTACTCAACAGTCTTATCGCCAACTGTTACTTTACACATTCTTTCTTCCATACCTGCACTCACCTTTCTTCCGAACACACTTCTCTTAGATAATTTGAAACGGATGTGATACTGGCTCTGTGATGATCTGAATCTCAGGGTACCGTAGCGATAAATATGTTTTCATGTCTTCTACAAACATATACTCCGTTCCGTAATGTCCGGCATCAATAATAGATAACCCCTGTTCAACAGCGTCCAATCCTTCATGATGCCCGATATCTCCTGTGACAAGTACATCAACCTGATGTTTTAACGCCGGTACTATCTCACTTTTCCCGGATCCCGGAGAAATTGCGACCTTTTTTACTTTCCGCTCAAGACTGCCAAATACTTTCACATTATCCAATTGCAGCTTATCCTTCACATATTCGCTAAATGCCCCCAGTGTCATACTTGTTTCCAGCATACCGACTCTTCCAATCCCCTCCGATATTCCATCAAACTCACCGGTTACATCCAGAACTTCCGTTTCTTTTAATTGTAACACCCGCTCAGATAACTTTGCCATTCCCAATACATCATAATTTGTATGCATCGCATAATATGCAATATCATCCTGAATCAGTCTTAAAATCCTTCTCCCTATAAAATCCTGATCAGTAATTGATTTTAGTGGTGAAAAGATCAACGGATGATGCGTTATCAGCATATCTGCCTGACTCTTCTCTGCTAATTCAATTACAGAAGAAGTGGCATCCAATGCCAACAATATCTTTGATACTTCTTTGGTCGTTCGTCCAGCCTGTAATCCCACATTGTCAAAGTCCAGTGCTGCACTCCTCGGATATGTCTCTTCAATTGCAGACATAATATCTTTACATATCATAATACTTCAAGCCCTCCCGAATCAAAAATAACTCTTGTTTCAGTTCCATCTTGCGTTCCTGAATGTGTTCCCCTTGTATCTTCTCTAATTTATCTAAAATCTCTTCTCTTATAACAGATTCTCTTTCAAGGAACTGCTTCAAAACCGGGTTCTGTTGTTCCAACAGATATTTACCATATTGCAATTCGACTTCTGACCACACAATCTTTCTTGGTTCTGTTGCTGTTCTTGGAGGGGTTACTTTCATCATCGGATAGTATTTTCCATCATCCAATACCATATCCTCTTTTATAAAAGAAAATCCTCTCTCCAAAAGAAAGGCTCTCACTTTCGCCACCTCGGATTGTGGCTGCAGAATACATTCTTTCAAACAGTTGGTCTTATCCGGGTTCTCGTCTAAAATGTTTATCATCAGATTCCCGCCCATACCTGCAAGAATAACTGCATCCGCCTCCCCTTTTTGAAGCTGTCGTAATCCATTGGATAAACGAGTCTGGATATGCTTCTCCATCTTATAACCTCGAATATGCTCGGTCGCACGTTCCAGAGGGCCTTTGTTAATATCCATCGCAATTGCCTTTGATACAATCTTTTTCTCCACAAGATAAATTGGGATGTAGGCATGATCAGTACCTACATCCGCAATCGTATACCCCGGTGTTACCAAATCTGCAACTGCCTGCAGTCTCTTTGATAATTCCATATTATATCCTCTTAATCCAAATAATCACGAAGTTTTCTGCTTCTGCTTGGATGACGAAGTTTACGGAGTGCTTTGGCTTCAATCTGACGAATACGTTCACGTGTTACATCAAATTCTTTACCAACTTCTTCCAGTGTTCTGGCACGTCCGTCATTCATTCCAAAACGAAGTCTTAAAACTTTCTGTTCTCTTTCAGTTAAAGTATCCAATACTTCATCCAATTGTTCTTTCAACAATGTCTGTGCTGCAGCCTCTGCCGGAACAGGTACATTGTCATCCTGAATAAAATCACCCAGATGACTGTCTTCCTCTTCACCGATCGGTGTTTCCAGAGAAACCGGTTCCTGAGAAATCTTTAATATCTCTCGTACACGGTCAACCGGCATGTCCAGCTCTTTTGCGATCTCCTCCGGCGTAGGTTCGCGGCCAAGTTCCTGAAGTAATTGACGGGACACACGAATCAGCTTGTTGATCGTCTCTACCATATGAACCGGAATTCGGATTGTTCTTGCCTGGTCAGCAATCGCACGTGTGATTGCCTGACGAATCCACCATGTAGCATAAGTACTGAATTTGTAACCTTTATGGTAATCAAATTTCTCAACCGCTTTGATCAGTCCGAGGTTTCCTTCCTGAATCAAATCCAGAAATAACATACCACGTCCGACATAACGTTTGGCAATGCTGACAACAAGACGAAGGTTTGCTTCTGCAAGTTCTTTCTTTGCATCCTCGTCTCCTTCTTCCATTCTTTGTGCAAGTTCAATCTCACGCTCCGCACTCAAAAGCGGAACTTTACCGATTTCTTTCAAATACATACGCACAGGATCTTCTACACTTACGCCATCTGGTACTGACAGATCGATGTTCTCAACATCCACTTCCTCTTCATCCGACATAATTGTATCCAAATCGACATCATCTTCGTCTTCATCTGCACTGATACGCAATACATCAATATTATTTGCCTCAAGATATTCGAATACTTTCTCCATCTGTTCTGCATTCAAATCCATGTCATGGAAAAAGTCATTGATTTCCTGAATTTCAAGAATGCTTTTCTTTTTCTTGCCTAAAGCAACCAGCTCTTTCAGACGTTCTAAAAATTTCTGTGTAATATCTTCCATGTGTCCTTCCTTCCTCTATCCGCATCTGCATGCAGATATCTTGTTTTATTTTATCCTTAATCTAGAGAAATATGCAATTTCCCAATGTTCTGAAGCTTTCGCTTTGATTCCATCAAACGCTGTAACCCCGCCATATCTGTCGGCGCCAGATTCATCGTCTGATGTTCAATACTGTTGTTCTTCACTTTTAATATCGTCTCTTTGATTGCACGCTCTTTTTCTTCCTCTGTAGACAATTCCCGTATACGGGTATGGAACAGAGCCGCAGCTTCACGATGTTCCTCTTCTTCTGTAAAGTGATTGAGTATCCGAGCAGGGTTTAACTCCCCCTCGTGATATTGTTCATATAACAATTCTGCCACTTTCTTATAATTCTTTTCGGTAAAATCCATCGGCGTAATATATTCTTCAATTATCGAAAATAACTTTGGCTGGTCGATCAACCAGGTGAGTAATATCTTCTGTGCCCGTTTATTGCCATCCTCTCTCTGCGAGATATCCTTATTCTCCCCCAAATTCTTTGGACGTTTTACCGGACTTGCCATACCTTCCTTGATTGCTGTCTTTGAAACCAGTTTCTGGAGACTTTCTACGCTTACATGATAGGTCTTTGCCACTGCTTCTATATAATTGTTGCGCTCCAGTTCATCTTCAAATTCCATCAACCGCTTTGCAGCCTCCTGAAAAAAGCTTGTCTTTTCTTCCGGAGATTCCATATTATAATTCTGAGCCAAGATTTCCAGACTGAACATAAATCCGTTTCTCGCATTCTCAATCCGCTTTTCAAATTCTTCTGCACCAAGATTCTTAATAAACTCATCCGGATCTTTATAAGGCTCCATCCGAATCACCTTTGCCGCAATACCTGCTTCTTTCATGATTGGAACTGCCCGAAGTGCCGCACGTGTACCGGCTTCATCACTATCATATGTAAGATAAACTTCTTTTACATAACGCTTGATCAAAGAAGCATGTCCCGATGTCAATGCGGTCCCAAGTGATGCAACTGCGTTGGTAAATCCTGCCTGATGAAGCGAAATCACATCCATATACCCTTCACATACAAGGAAATATGGTTTCCGAGATGTGCGCGCTCGATTCAGTCCATACAGGTTCCTGCTTTTGTCAAAAATCGCTGTCTCAGGAGAGTTCAAATACTTTGGTTTCGCATCTCCCATCACACGACCACCAAAACCAATCACCCGACTGTTTACATCCATAATCGGAAACATCACTCGATTCCAGAATTTATCGTAAACACCATTCTTTTCGTCAATACTGATCAGTCCCGCCTGTCGGATCAAATCTTCTCGATAGCCCTTACTCTTCAGATATTGGTATAAGTCATTGCTATACTTTGTCGAAAATCCAAGACCAAAAGCTTTGATTGTCTCCTCGGAAAGACCACGTCCACTCAAATAATCATGAGCAACTTTTCCTCTTTCTGATTTAAGCTGAATATAATAGTATTGAGCCGCAACCTTGTTAATCTCCAGTAAAGTGGCTTTTAAATCTGCCTTCTCCTTTGCTTCTTTGGAATATTCTTCTTTTGGCAACTCGACTCCTGCTCTGTCAGCAAGGTACTGAACCGCTTCAACAAATGAATAATTCTCATATTCCATAAGGAATGTAAACACATTCCCCCCGGCCCCGCAGCCAAAGCAATAATACATCTGCTTGTCCCTGCTCACCGAGAAAGAGGGTGACTTTTCATTATGAAACGGACAAAGTCCAAAATAAGAACTTCCTTTCTTTTGAAGTCGTACATAATTGGAAATGACATCTACTATATCGTTTTTTATTCTGATTTCTTCAATTAAGTCTTCCGAATAATACATGTTCTCCTCCTCTTCGTATACTCTCCATAATAATATATTCGACAAGGTTTTCTGATTTCCTTTATTTTTTGCAATTTTTTTAATCTTCTGCTTTATTATTATATTCACGAAAAGATACAACATTTCCTTATTTTAGCACTTTCAAAATATTTTTTGAAAAAATTCCAAAAAACTAAAAAAATGTGTTGACTTTTGAGTTCACTCATTGTATTATACTATTCGTGGCGTAAGTACAGCTACTACAAAACAGGATATGCGGAAGTGTCGGAACTGGCAGACGAGCAAGACTAAGGATCTTGTAAGCAT
>DAVZKO010000070.1:0-14526 GCA_052272205.1 Schaedlerella sp.
CGCCCAAATCTGGTAGAGGCAGAAGCAGTAGAACGCGTTCTGAAGTTGGCAAGAATGGCAGGAGATGCACCGGTTTATATTGTACATTTGTCATGTAAGGAAAGTCTGGAGGCGGTTCGTGAAGCAAGAAGAAACGGACAGAAGAACATTTTCGTAGAGACGTGTCCACAGTATCTGTTGTTGACAGAAGCGTGCTATGAGAGAGAAGATGGACTGAAATATATTATGTCACCACCGCTTCGTACACAGGCAGACTGTGATGCATTGTGGGAAGGGCTGGCAGACGGAACGATTCAGGTTGTAGCAACCGACCATTGCCCATTTAACTATGGTATTGAAAAACAGATGGGCAAAGATGATTTCACAAAATGCCCGAATGGAGCACCGGGAGTTGAAGAAAGACTGATGCTTCTGTATTCAGAAGGGGTTGTGAAGAATCGAATTTCTTTTGAAAAGTTAGTAGAGACACTGTGTACAAATCCATCCAAGATTTACGGATTATGCCCACAGAAGGGCGTATTACAGCCGGGAGCAGATGGCGATCTTGTTATCATCAATCCTGACAAAGAGACTGTTATCACAAAGAACAGAATGCATGGTGCGGCGGATTATACAGGATATGAAGGCTGGAATGTAAACGGAGAAATTGAACTGGTAATGCAGCGTGGACATGTAATTGTCAAAGAGAATGAGTTTGTAGGCGAAAAAGGCGCAGGACAGTTCATTCATCGTCACCCATTGAAAGCAGAAGAGATAAAATAAGACATCAGGCAACTGAAAAGACATAGAAAATGGATGGTTACTGTTTATGGAACACATGGACGGTAACCACTTATGATTTGGAGAACAACATGGCAATCAATCAGGCGGCAAAACGAATTTTGAAAGCATTATCTTTTGATGGGGTAGAGGTTGAAGCATTTCGTCATATGGCAGATTTGAAACGACTTGACCCGATGAAGATATTTTATAAAAAAGTAGATGAGAAAATATATAACGGAAGTCATGCCGTTCCGGTGCGGATTTTCTTCCCGAATGAAAAGAGTTTCAGAGAGAGTGAAGAAAAGAATCATGAGAAGCAGGACAAAAAGCTGCTGTTATTTATACATGGTGGCGGCTGGGTAACAGAGAGCATTGATAATTATGAGAGAATCTGTGCCCGACTGGCGGATGCAACCGGACAATATGTCGTTGCAGTGGAATATCGGCTTGCACCGGAAGATAAGTTTCCGTCCGGTCTGGAAGATTGTTATGCGGTTGCAAGAGCATTATATGCAGGTGAATTTGTGTTAAATGTAAAACCGGAAAATATTACACTCATCGGAGACAGTGCAGGGGGCAATCTTTGTGCTGCCTTGTCGTTGATGGCACGTGACCGCGGTGAATTTATACCGAAAAGACAGATATTGATTTATCCGGCAACGTACAATGATTATACGGAGCGTTCACCATTTCCGTCTGTGAGGGAAAATGGAACAGATTATCTGCTGACAGCGGGAAAGATGCAGGATTATATTGATCTGTATGCAAGAGATGAAGAGGATAAGAAAAACCCATATTTTGCACCATATATAGCGGAAGATGTAAGTAACCAGCCGGATACACTGATCCTTACATCTGAGTTTGACCCGCTTCGTGACGAGGGAGAAGCATATGGGGAACGTTTGCGAGAAGCGGGGAATCAGGTGGAAATCCATCGGATTAAAGATGCACTGCATGGATACTTTGCACTGGGGATCAAACAGCTCCATGTACAGGAAAGTTTCACCTATATCAATGCATTTTTGAAGGGAGAAATGTCGTGAAGCAGAAAAATGCACATTGGAGAAAACTGGATAATGCAGCCAAACTATATTCGGCGGCGAGCAATAAAAAAGATACGAGAGTATTTCGGTTTTATTGTGAGTTAAAAGAAATGGTGCAGCCGGAATTGTTGCAGGAAGCGTTGAATCAGACTGTTCAGACATTTCCGATGTTTCTGATGGTACTGAGAAAAGGACTGTTCTGGCATTATCTCGAACCATGCAATCTGCATCCGATTGTAAAAGAAGAGTATAAAGAGCCGTGTAGCCGACTCTATATCAAAGACAAGAAAACATTGCTTTTCGAGGTGACCTATTATAAAAAACGAATCAATTTTGAAGTGTTCCATGTTCTGACGGATGGAACAGGGGCGACCGAATTTTTGAAAGAGCTGGTGAAGAATTATCTGTATCTTGCACACAGAGAGGATGGTTTGGAACAGGTGTCTATGCTTCCGGAAGATATGACGGTGCAGGATCAGGAAGATGACAGTTTTTTGAAATATTATTCGAAAGAACAGAGACGGCCGAAAGAAAAGAAAGCAAAAGCATTTCAGATTCGAAAGAAAAAGAAAGAGAACCATCATTTGCATGTGCATGAACATGTCGTATCGGTACAGGCGGTGTTAAAACGAAGTCGGGAACTTGGCGTATCGATGACCGTGTTTCTCACAGCGGTGTATTTGATGGCAATTCATGAGGAGATGTCGAAGATGCAGGAAAAGCGTCCGGTAGTACTGATGGTACCGGTGAATCTCCGAAAGTTTTTCCCGTCCACATCGATGCTGAATTTCTTCAACTGGATTGAGCCGGGCTATGATTTTACATCGCAGGACGGAAGTTTTGAGGCAGTATTGGAGCATACGAAACGATTCTTTAAAGAAGAGTTGACCGAGGAAAAGATGGCTGCACATATCAGTGAGCTTTTGGCTTTGGAATTGCATCCGATTCTCAGACTTGCACCGTTGGAGTTAAAGAATCTGTGTATTCATGCGGGAGCAAAGTTTTCCGAGAAAAATGTAACGGCAATTTTTTCTAATATGAGTGCGGTGAAGATGCCGGAGAGCTACGTGCCATATATTGAACGGTTTGGGGTGTATACCAACACGCCGAAGTTGGAATTGTGTCTGTGTTCGTTTGCGGACAAGTTATCATTTGCATTTACATCGAGATATGATACGGAAAATATTGAGCGCAATTTCTATCGTATATTGAAAGAACAGGGAATCGCATCGGAAGAAGTGGAACCGGCATTTCCAAAACCGGATGTGCCGAGTGAGCAGGAGATGAAAGTATACAAGATATATAGTTTCCTGTGTCTGGCACTTGCAGCGGTGATGCTTGTCACGGATTGGAGTTTTCATCCGCATATCAGATGGACATTGTTCACAGCCGGCGGTGTGGCCACGATGTGGATTGCATCTTCAATCGGATTTTTTAAGCGTTATAATCTGCTAAAAAATGTGATGTGGCAGTTGTTAATTGGGACAATTATCTGTTTCATATGGGACGCTTTAACCGGATGGCATAGCTGGTCGGTAGATTTGGTACTGCCGATTATGAGTGTGGCGACCCTCGCGGCAATGTTTGTTATCGCAAAAGTACAGAAAAGTCCTGTGAGGGAATATCTGATATACGAAGTGATGGCAGCGGGATACGGATTGATTCTTCCGGTAATCCTTCTTTTGAGCGGAGCAGTGAAGAATCAGGCGGTGAGTATGTTTGGAGCACTGATCTGTTTCTTGTTTTTAGTTGGCGTGATCTTGTTTAAGGGCAGGGAATTTAAAGAAGAGATGCATAAAAATCTGCATGTATAAAAATTTATAGAATCACTGTATTTTTGGTGAACGTAAGGGAATCTCAGCATACCGGACGTTATAAAAATACAGTGATTTTTTGTAAATACAGTGATTTTTTTACAGAATCTTGGACAGAGACCGGTCTTTATGGTAAGATAGAAACAACTATGGAAATATGTGTTCTTCATCACGCATGAAAAGTGGGGGAGGACGAAAATAAGAGAGGCAGAACAATAAACTGAGCGATCAGTGGCAGAAGAGTCTGCAAGGTAGGAGGATAATCATGATCAATAAACTTGTTGAGAACATCAAAAAGACAAATGCACCAATCGTAGTAGGACTGGATCCAATGCTGAATTATATTCCGGAGCACGTACAGAAGAAAGCATTTACTGAATATGGAGAGACTTTGGAAGGTGCTGCAGAAGCAATCTGGCAGTTCAATAAAGAAATCGTAGATAAGACATATGATCTGATCCCGGCTGTAAAACCACAGATTGCGATGTATGAGCAGTTTGGGATTCCTGGATTACAGGCATTCAAAAAGACAGTAGATTACTGCAAATCAAAAGGATTGGTTGTAATCGGAGACATCAAACGTGGTGATATCGGTTCTACTTCCGCAGCATATGCAGTAGGACATATCGGTAAAGTGAAAGTAGGAAGCAAGGAATATACTCCATTTGATGAAGATTTCGTAACAGTGAACCCATATCTTGGTTCTGACGGAGTAAAACCTTTCGTTGAAGTTTGTAAAGAAGAAAAGAAAGGTCTCTTCATTCTTGTTAAGACATCGAACCCATCCAGCGGAGAATTCCAAGATCGCCTCGTAGACGGACGCCCACTTTATGAACTGGTAGGAGAGAAAGTTGCAGAGTGGGGAGCTGACTGCATGGGAGATGAATACAGCTACATCGGAGCTGTTGTAGGAGCAACTTATCCGGAGATGGGTAAAGTGCTTCGTAAAGTAATGCCTAAATCTTATATTCTGGTACCGGGTTATGGTGCACAGGGCGGACAGGGCAAAGATTTGGTACACTTCTTCAATGAAGACGGACTCGGTGCAATTGTAAACTCTTCCCGTGGAATCATTGCTGCATACAAACAGGAAGCATACGCTAAATTCGGAGCAGAGAACTTTGGTGATGCATCCCGTGCCGCAGTAGAAGCAATGGTTGCGGATATTCAGGGAGCACTTGCAAACAGATAATAAAAGAATCAGGAGAAATTTGAGATGACAAAGCAGAAAGAACAGGCATTGGTTGTTTCGCAGGAGCAGATTGCAAATGGAATCTACAGCATGTGGATTCAGACTAAGGCAGCAGAGACAGCAAAGCCGGGACAGTTTATTTCAATGTATACGAACGATGGAAGCAAATTGCTTCCTCGTCCAATCAGTATCTGTGAGATTGACGCAGCGAACGGACGTCTCCGTGTTGTATATCGTGTGACAGGAGAGCATACAGGAACAGAGCAGTTCTCCAAATTAGTAGCAGGAGATACGATTCCGGTTGTAGGTCCATTGGGAAATGGATTCCCATATGAGAAAGCTGTTGGAAAGAAGGTATTTCTCATGGGTGGCGGAATCGGAGTTCCACCGATTCTGGAGCTTGCAAAACAGCTGGAATGTGAGAAGAAACAGATTGTTGTCGGATATCGCGATGCACAGACTTTCTTAAAAGAAGAGTTTGAACAGAATGGGGAAGTTTACATTTCCACAGAGGATGGAAGTATTGGAACAAAAGGAAATGTCATGGATGCAATCCGGGAAAATGCACTGGAAGCAGATATGATTTATGCTTGTGGACCGACACCGATGCTTCGTGCAATCAAAAATTATGCCGAAGGACATGACATCGAGTGTTACATTTCACTGGAAGAGCGAATGGCTTGCGGAATCGGAGCCTGTCTTGCATGTGTATGTAAGTCCAAAGAGAAAGACCACCACAGCAATGTAAATAACAAACGAATCTGTAAAGATGGTCCGGTATTCTTGTCTACGGAGGTGGAGATCTAATGAACATGAAAGTAAATATTGCAGGTGTAGAGTGGAAGAATCCGGTTACCGTGGCATCTGGAACATTTGGATCAGGCGCAGAGTATTCTGACTTTGTAGATTTGAACAAGCTGGGTGCAGTTACAACAAAAGGTGTAGCGAATGTTCCATGGGCCGGTAATGCAACTCCGAGAGTAGCAGAAACACCGAGTGGAATGATGAATGCGATCGGTTTACAGAATCCTGGAATTGACCTGTTCTGTGAAAGAGATATTCCATATCTTCAGCAGTTTGACACAAAGATTATTGTCAACGTTTGTGGACATGCCCCGGAAGAATATCTGGCAGTGGTAGAGCGTCTGGCAGATGAGCCAATCGATATGATGGAGATCAATATCTCATGCCCGAATGTCAATGCAGGATTTCTTGCATTTGGACAGGATGCACATCACGTGGAAGAACTGACAGCACAGATTAAGAAAATCGCAAAACAGCCGGTTATCATGAAACTGACTCCGAACGTAACCGATATCACAGAGATCGCAAAGGCAGCGGAAGCAGGCGGAGCAGATGCAGTATCTTTGATCAACACGCTGACAGGAATGAAGATTGACATCAATCGCCGTACATTTGCAGTGGCGAACAAAACCGGTGGTGTATCCGGTCCGGCAGTTCATCCAATCGCAGTGCGTATGGTATATCAGGTCGCTCAGGCTGTACAGATTCCGATTATCGGAATGGGCGGTATCGCATCGGCAGAGGATGCAATCGAGATGATTCTCGCAGGTGCGAGTGCAGTGTCTGTAGGAACAGCGAACTTCTATAACCCGACTGTTACGATGGATGTTGCAGATGGCATTGAGCAGTATATGAAGAAAAATGGATTCGAATCCGTAGCAGATATGGTAGGAATTGTGAAATAGTATCCAAAGGTAGTAGGAGAGTGGGAGCTTGGAAAGACCAAGTTCCCATTTTTCATCATAATCTATTGAAAATCGGCCTGGAAATGTGTATACTTATAAAGTTCAAATGAAAACCTACTGAAATAGTATGAAATATAAAATCTGGAGGACACAACGTGGGAAGAGAGATAGAGACAAAATGTATTCATTTAGAATCGGAAGAAGACTGTATAAAGAATTATGGCGCGATCAGTTATCCGATTTATCAGACAGCAACTTACGCACATCCGGGTGTGGCACAAAGTACAGGATATGATTACAGCAGACTTCAGAATCCAACAAGGGAGCATCTGGAGAAAATTATTGCGACATTGGAAAATGGAAATGATGCATTTGCATTTTCATCCGGAATGGCAGCAATTACGATGGCAATGGAGCTGTTCAAACCGGGAGACCACCTGATTGTTGATTCGGATTTGTATGGTGGAAGTATTCGTCTGTTCCATAATGTATCTGAGAAGAACGGAATTACGTTTTCTGATGTAGACTGCTACAGAGAAGATGTGGAATCTTATGTTCAGGACAATACAAAGGCAATTTACATAGAAACGCCTACCAATCCGATGATGAATGTAACCGATATTCGGAAGATGGCAGAGATTGCAAAAAAATATAATCTGTTATTGATTGTTGATAATACATTTTTGTCTCCATATTTCCAGAATCCGCTGGATCTGGGGGCAGATATTGTAATTCACAGTGGGACAAAATATCTGGGCGGACACAATGACACCCTGGCAGGATTTCTTGTGACAAAAAGTGAAGAAATCAGTGAAAAATTCCGTTTCTTGATTAAGACGACCGGGGCAGGATTGGCACCATTTGACAGTTGGCTGATTTTAAGAGGGGTAAAGACACTGGGGATTCGTATGGAACGTGCACAGGAAAATGCCATCGAGATTGCGAACTGGTTAAAACAGCAGCCGGTTGTTACCAAAGTTATTTATCCGGGCTTAGAGGAGCATCCGGGACATGAGATTATGAAAAAGCAGGCAAGAGGATTTGGCGCAATGCTGACATTCCAACTCAGAAGCAAAGAGGATGCATTTGCGATATTAGAAAAGGTACGATTGATCCAGTATGCAGAAAGTCTCGGAGGCGTAGAAACGTTGATTACATATCCGACAACACAGACACATGCAGATGTACCGGAAGAAATCCGCATAAAAAACGGAATTACCGATGCAACTCTTCGTTTGTCTGTCGGAATTGAGAATATCAAAGATTTGCTGGAAGAGCTGGAGCGGGTATTTGGAGAGCTGTGAGCAAATAAAATGGAAACAAAAGAGGAAAATCGCTCACGGTAATAGAATATTGTTTGATGCGAAAAAGATTCGTAAAATAATCAGAAGAAAAGGAACGGTAGATATTATGGCAGAAAGAAATTTGGATTTTGATAAAATAGTAGACCGAAGAAATACAAGATGCTTAAAATATGATTTTGCAGTTGAACGTAACATGCCTGCGGATGTGTTACCTCTTTGGGTAGCAGATATGGATTTTGAGACATCTTCTTATATAGAAGATGCCATAATCGAACGTGCAAAACACGCAATCTATGGATATAGCGAAGTAAAGATGCCGTATTTTGAAATCTTAAAAAAGTGGATGAAACAACACCATGATTGGGAGATTCAGAGAAAATGGCTCATCAAAACACCGGGAGTTGTATTTGCGCTGGCAATGGCGGTAAAGGCATATACCGAACCGGGAGATGCCGTTTTGATTCAGCAACCGGTATATTATCCATTCTCAGAAGTGATTGAAGACAATGGAAGACGTGTTGTAAGCAATACCTTATATCTTGGAGAAGATAATCGTTATCACATTGATTTTGAAGATTTTGAACAGAAAATCGTAGATAACAAAATCAAATTATTCCTCTTGTGTAATCCGCATAATCCGGTGGGACGAGTGTGGACGAAAGAAGAACTTACAAGACTGGGGGATATTTGTGTCAAACATCATGTGACCGTGGTGAGTGATGAAATCCATGAAGATTTTGTATTCAAGGGAAAACATCAAGTCTTTGCAAACATTAAGAAAGAATACGAAGAGATTACGATAACCTGCACTGCACCGAGTAAGACATTTAACATTGCCAGTCTGATGATATCGAACATATTGATTCCAAATCCGGAATTAAAAAGAAAATTTAGATATCAATTGGATGCAGTCGGTATCAGCCAGTTAAATGTATTGGGATTGGTGGCATGCGAGGCAGCCTATGAATATGGCGAAGAATGGTATCAGGCAATGAAAGCTTATGTGAAAGAAAACATTGAGTTCGTAAAACAATATGTGGAAGAACAGCTTCCGGGTGTAAATATGGTAGAGCATGAAGGAACTTACCTTGTATGGCTCGACTTCAGAGAGACAGGACTTGGCGTGGAGGAACTGGATGATAAGATTATCAATCAGGCGAAGTTGTGGCTGGATAGCGGGAAGATATTCGGAACCTGCGGAGAAGGATTCCAGAGAATTAATGTGGCGTGTCCACGGAAAGTGCTGGAGGAGGCATTGGAGAGGATAAAGAATATATTGGCGTAAAGAATGGGATGGGTTAGTTGCGTTCCAGCGGGAGTCGGTAGAAAAGATATAAAATAAATTTAAAGAGGAACATCGTATGCGAAACCTATTCGTTTTTACGATGTTCTTTTTAAAAAGCATAGATTCAATCCAGACATGCGTTGAGCAGATGTTAGGAGCGTATATTTGAGACTTATATGCAAAAGAGGAGACTCTTAAAAGTCTCCTCAAACAGTATCGCCCAGTATCACCAATTGGGGTGCATACTCAAGTGCAGGAATGATACGATCCATAAGATCGGATGTTTTAAATTTTAAACTCGATGTATTCACACATGGATGACATCCAAAATATTCTTCTTTTAAGATATCTTCATCAATCAGAAGCTGTACCTTATGTTCGATGTCATTCATCAATCCCATAACGCTGACAGAACCGGGAGTGATGTCCAGATATTGTTCCATATATTCCGGTTTTGCAAATGATAATCTGGAGCTTCCAATCTGAGAAGATAATTCCTTCGTTTTAAAAGGTTTGTCTCCGGGAATCAAAAGCAAGTAAAAATCAGTTGCCTGTCGATTGCATAAAAATAGATTCTTACAGATAGATGTGTTATCACCGAGTATATGGTCGATTTCTTCACAAGCCTCCATTGTCATGGCTGCTTCGTGGTCAACTCTTTCATAGGATACTCCGAGGTTATCTAAAAAGTCATATACACGTATTTCTTTCGGTAGTCTGCCGGTTAAATTCGTTGGTCTTCCGTTTTGTAATTCCATGTTTATCTCCCAAATTAAAATGTAAAGTGATGTGTAACATAGGAATATATTAAGACGGGTGTAGAGGAAAATCAAGCGTAAATTTTTTTGAAAAAAGTATACAATACCTATTGACATAGTAGGTAAAAGGATATATAATTCGTACCAACAACAAAAAAAGGAGAGAGAATTATGAAAAACTTGAAAAAGACATTAGCACTGACATTAGCATTTACATTAGCAGTTGGAGCAACTGCTTGTGGAAGTTCCAACGATTCGGCTGATTCATCAGATAAAGCATCTTCAGGAAAGGAAGTATACCGTACACTTGATGAGATCAAAGAATCTGGAGAGATTAATATCGGAGTATTCTCAGACAAGAACCCATTTGGTTATGTAGATGAGAATGGAGAATATCAGGGATATGATATTTATTTTGCAAATAGACTGGGAGAGGATTTGGGAGTTGATGTAAACTTTGTATCTACAGAGGCAGCAAACCGAATCGAATATCTGCAGACAGGTAAGGTGGATGTGATCTTGGCCAACTTTACAGTGACAGATGAGCGTGCAGAGGAAGTTGATTTTGCACTTCCATACATGAATGTATCACTCGGTGTTGTATCAAGAGATGACAACGTGATCGAGAGTCTGGATAACTGGAATGAGGATGATTCCATTATCGTAATTTCCGGAACAACAGCAGAGACATATTTACATGAGAATTATCCGGACATCCCACTTCAGAAATTCGATTCTTATGCAACAGCAAAAGAAGCATTTGAAAATGGTACATCTGTAGCTTGGGCAAATGATAACACAGAGGTTATCGCATTTGCACTTCAGAACAAAGGCTACACAGTAGGAATTCCAAATCTTGGAAGTGCAGACAGTATCGCACCGGCTGTAACAAAAGGCAATGATACATTATTGGATTGGATCAATGGAGAAATCGAATCATTAGGTGAAGAGAACTTCTTCCATGCAGATTATGAAGCAACATTGAAGGATACTTATGGTACAGACTATGAGGACAGCTTAGTTGTAGAAGGTGGAAAGACAGAGTAATTGTCACAGCAGTTTGTGAATAAGAATGGAGCATTACTATTCACAGGAGCATGTAAAAAGGAACCGATATTTGCAAGAAGCATAGAATAAGAATGAAAACGAAAATGAGCCAGAGAATTCCAGAGAGTTTTCTGGCTCATCTGTATTTCATATCAGGAAACTGTGCAAATATGCTCTTGTGCATCAACTTTGAGAATGATAGAATAAAAAAGATGCAAATATCAATGAAAGGAGAACACGATTTCATGAATTGGGAATTTATTATGAAGTATATTCCTTTATATGAAAAGGCTGCAAAATTGACAGTCAAGATAGGAGTAATCGGAATTGTCTTAGCAATTTTAATCGGATTGATATGTGCAATGATTCAATATCACAAAGTTCCTGTAGCAAGACAGATTGTGGCAGTTTATATCGAACTTAGTAGAAATACCCCGCTGTTGGTACAGCTTTTCTTCATATATTATGGATTTCCGAAGATTGGTCTGCAGCTCAATGCAGAAGTCTGTGGAGCAATCGGACTTGCATTTTTAGGTGGAAGTTATATGGCGGAAACATTTCGCAGTGGATTGGAAACCATAGAACCGATCCAGCGAGAAAGTGCAGTTAGTTTGGGATTAAGTAATCGCCAGACAATGCAGTACGTGATTTTACCGCAGGCAATGTCGGTCAGCGTACCGGCCTTTGTGGCAAATGTAATATTTTTGTTGAAGGAGACGAGTGTGTTCAGCGCCATCAGTTTGATGGATCTGATGTTTACAGCCAAAGATTTGATCGGTCTATATTACAAAACAACAGAGAGTCTGTTTTTGCTCGTTGTCTTTTACTTGATCATTCTGCTTCCAGTGTCAATTCTGGGCAGTCTGTTGGAAAGGAGGCTGCGCCATGCCGGATTTGGGGCTTGATGTATTATTAAAAGGAAACAACATGATTCGTCTGCTGCAAGGTATGTGGGTAGCGCTGCAAATCAGTCTTGTTTCTATCGTGATCAGTATGCCGCTTGGAATTCTTGTCGGAGCACTGATGACGATTAAAAATAAAATCGTGCGTGTGATTTTCAGAATCTATCTGGAGATTATTCGTATCATGCCACAGCTCGTACTTCTATTCATTGTATATTTTGGAAGTACAAGAGCGTTTGGATGGAGTTTGTCGGGTGAGACTGCTTCCATTATCGTATTCATACTGTGGGGAACGGCAGAGATGGGAGACCTGGTAAGAAGTGCCCTGATCAGTATTCCAAAGCATCAATACGAGAGCAGTGAGGCACTTGGACTTACCAAGATCCAGACTTATCGTTATATCATTATTCCACAGACTGTCAGACGACTGGTCCCGCTTGCAATCAATCTGATCACACGTATGATCAAGACGACCAGTCTTGTGCTTATGATTGGTGTTGTGGAGATGTTGAAAGTGGCGCAGCAGATTATCGAGGCAAATCGTATGACAAGTCCGAATGCAGCATTTGGAATCTTCCTTGTTGTATTCCTGCTTTACTTTATCGCATGCTGGCCAATCAGTATGCTTGCCAGATATCTGGAAAGAAAATGGGGGTGATGACCATGGCAGAGACATTATTGAGTGTAAAAAATCTTACGAAGAAATTTGAAGACCATACGATATTAGATGGTATGGATTTGGAAATAAAACAAGGGGAAGTTGTAGTAGTTGTTGGTCCAAGTGGATGTGGAAAGAGTACCTTGCTTCGCTGCATCAATGCATTGGAGCCGATTCAGGGAGGAGAAATTCGCCTTCAGGGGGACCAGATTGAGTATGGAAGCAAGAATCTGGCTTCACTTCGTCAGAAGATTGGAATGGTATTCCAGAGCTATGAATTATTTCCTCATTTGACCGTGATGGATAACATTACACTGGCACCGACAAAAGTACAGAATCGTAAGAAAGAAGAAGTAAAAGAAGAAGCAATGCGACTTCTTGACAGAGTCGGTCTGGCAGATAAGGCGAATAGTTATCCAAGACAGTTGTCCGGTGGACAGAAACAGCGTGTAGCAATTGTGCGTGCACTGTGTATGCATCCGGAAATTCTGCTGTTTGATGAAGTAACAGCAGCACTTGATCCGGAGATGGTTCGTGAAGTATTGGATGTAATGCTTGACCTTGCCAAGCAGGGAAGAACAATGATCATCGTGACACACGAGATGCAGTTCGCAAAAGCTGTTGCAGACCGTGTGATATTCTTAGACCAGGGCAAGATTGTGGAAGAAGATGCACCGGAAGTATTCTTCGAGAATCCAAAGACAGAGAGAGCAAAACAGTTTTTGAATGTATTTACATTTGATAAGGTGGAGCATTCTGTTTGATTCACGAAGTCGACTTATACGGCCCTTGCGAAAAAATTGATATAAGAATTCTTGCTCAGATTCCATGAGCGGGAGACACATAAGAGCGTAAATTTTTGTTAAAAGCAAATGAATTTGACCTCAAACTTGCGGCTACGCCGCTTCAAACAAGTTCGGTCAAATTCATTAACACAAAAATTTACGCTCTAAGTGTCTCCGACGCTCACTCCATATTCGCACGAATTCTTATATCAATTTTTTCGCAAGTCGTATATCGGCACATGATATGAATGAAACAGAAGAAAAGCGGAAATCATCGATGACGATATCACCTGGGTAATCAGTAAAGCCTGCCAAAAACCGAAGGATTACGGCTATTCTGCTGAATTCTGGTATCCCATGAGTTTCAGGAAATTCATCAACTCTATAGCAGAAACGGAAGGACATCCTCGTATGGCAACAGTAGCTGAAACAACGCTTCGGAAAATTCTGAGCAATGCAAGGATCAAACCGTTTCAGGTGTCCTATTACTGCGAAAGACGGGATCCTGAGTTTGATGCAAAAATGCATGATGTCCTTGTTATCTACAAGCAGATTGAAATGCAGTTTGACAAGGATGGAAAACTGATTCCCTTTGAGAAAGATGCCGTACATACCCTGTCTTATGATGAAAAGCCAGGAATTCAGGCAATTGCTACCACAGGTGAAGACCGTCCACCGATTCCGAATATAGATAAAAGCAATGGCTATCAGCGAGATTATGAGTATGTTAGGCTGGGAACCCTCTCCCTGCTTGCAGCGATTGATTTGCTCTCAGGAGAAGCAATTCCATTAGTAAGTGAAACTCATAAAAGTTCTGACTTTGTGACTTTTCTAAAGAAACTTGATGGAAAATATCCAAAGGGCGATATTATTCGGATTATTCTGGATAATCACTCTGCACATACCTCCAAAGAAACCCAGGAATATCTGAATACGGTTTCTGGACGTTTTGAGTTTGTATTTACACCCAAACATGGTTCCTGGTTAAACATGATTGAAGGTTTTTTCAGTAAAATGACAAAGCAGATGCTGGGTGGAATCCGTGTGGAAAGCAAGAAAGAACTCGAAGATAGAATCTACAGATACTTTGATGAAATCAACAAAGAACCTGTGCCCTACAAATGGACATATAAAATGGATACCATCGATCTTTCTCAAGAAGATATTGATTCCATAGTGTATGAAGTTGTAAATTCAAAAGCTGCTTCAGCAGAAAACAAAAACAAAAAAGCACCAAAACCAATTTCACGAAAGAGAAAGTCTATCC
>DAVZKO010000071.1:0-14465 GCA_052272205.1 Schaedlerella sp.
CAGGATTCTTACCCATTTTTAGCCGAGATTGCGAACTTGTTTCGCAATTACCTATTACATACTTGGAATGTCGAAGTATCTGGCTCCGCTCATCAATCTGATCATTAGTGTGCCGATTAATTTCCTGTTGAACAAATTCTGGGCATATAAGGATACGGAATAACTAACTTTCAAGTTAATTATATTCTAACCATTTGTCAAGATTTCCTACCTTGCCAGTTTTCAATTTAATATTTGTTTTCTTGCTGTCTCTTTACCATTCAACGGCTCCCTGACTCCAATCTCTGACTTCAATTTCCGATACTGCCGTATCGCAAGCACCCCCGCCAATAAACTGGCTGTTATATCTGCTGTCAGATGCGCACAGATATTACCAGTTACCCCAAAGAAATAATTCATGATATAGAGAAGCGGTATCAAGAATATCCCCTGTCTGAGCAGACTAGTAAAAGTCGCAACTTTTGCATTACCACTTGCCTGCAGAAAATTACTGCAAATGTAATAAAGTCCCAGAAACGGTCCGGAAAGAACGAGCAGACGAATCATCTTCTGACCAAGCTCCAACGCCTGCGGATCTTTTAAGAACAATGATATCGCTGTTTTGCTTCCAACAAAACAAGTAACACTGACCACCAATCCGATTCCAATTGTCAGAATCGCTATTTTCTTTATAATTTCTTTGAGTCTGTCTAAGTCTTCTGCTCCATAACTGTATGCCATCAGCGGCTGTATTCCCATAGTCAGTCCCATCTGCAGCATACTGATCATCATCGTGGATTTTCCCGCCGCAGCCATCGCCGCCACCGCTATCGTACCATATTGTACGAGCAGTTGATTCGCAAATGCTCCCGCAAATCCTACCAGCGTGCTGCTTACCAGATTTGGCAGACCAATTGCAACAATCTTCATAATCTTCCACGGCTTCTGCATTGCAAATTTCGGATGCACGCGCAAGCTGCTTTTTCCCTTTCTGAAGTAGATGATCAGATAGACTGCAGCCAGAGCATTTCCAATGACTGTTGCTATCGCAGCACCCCCCACACCTAACTTCAGAACCAGGATAAAAATCGGATCCAGAATGATATTTGTTACCGTAGACAGTAGGCTGCTAAACATGGACTGCTTGACTGCACCCTCAGCTCTTAAGATGTTTCCCCCTGCTGATGCAAAAATCATAATTGGTGCACCCATCGCCAAAGCAGTCAGGTACACGGACGCATAGGGACGCATCTCTACATTCGATCCCAGAAACGTAAGAAGAGGTTCGCGCAACAACAGCACAACTCCACCAAAGATTACGCCAAAACAGATACCTCCCCAGCAGCAGAGACTGGAATACAGATGTACTTCCTCTGTATTCTTTTCCCCCAGTGTCTTGGCAATGAGTGCACAGGCTCCGCCGCCCAGCATACTGCCAATTGCCATCATAATAGAAAACACCGGTCCAACAAGAGAAACCGCTGCAACCTGCACTGTATCGCCTGTCCGTCCCACAAAATACATATCCGCCATATTATACAGAATCATGACAACCATTGTAACCATGGCAGGCACCGCCATCGTAAAGATTGCATTCCAGACGGATTTCGATTCAAATAATTCCTGTTGCTTTTCAGTCATATAAATTACTTCCTTTCCTAAGTTTAAGATAATCAACATATATTGATTATTTTCGCTAACCTTATTATAATACAGTTAAAGATACCAAAACAATCATCAATAAATCCACAATTGTTGCTTATCTTTGCAAGGAGGAAATGTATATGAACCTAAAAGATGCACGCGTTCAAAAAACAAGAAACAATATTCATCAGGTATTTTTCGAACTTTTAAAAGAAAAACCGATTTCAAGAATCACGGTAAGCGAAATCTGTCAGCAATGTCAGATCAATCGCTCTACCTTTTATAAACATTATGCAGATCCTTATGATTTACTGGAAAAAACAGAAGAATCCTTTCTCTCACATTTGGAGAAAGGATTCGAAAATAGATGGCGCAATGACTTTGACCTCTGGATGACCGATATATTAACTTACATGAAGAAAAACCGGGATGTCTATCACGCACTTGATTCTGCAAACGGAGATTCCGCGCTATCACTAAAGGTATTTTTAAAAATATATCACCTGATTTTTCCTGATTTTCGCTCCCGCTTTCCACAATTATCCGAAGCGGAGGTAAATATGCTCTTTCAATATTTCACACAAGGATGCAGTGGTGTCCTCAGTTACTGGGAACAAACCGGAATGAAAGAAAGCATCCCGGACGTGATTCGCATTATGAAAAAGGCAACAAATGGAATCTGTGATTCGTTTTCTATTTGACGCGCGTCAAATAAATGTGCCGAAAAGACATTTTTGCTTGAATGAATCATCATTTTCACCATCCGTGCTTACTTCTCCAACAGAATTTTCTCTCCTGTTGATTATCTGACACTTCCCTTCACATTGATGATTGAGTTTCTGTCCATTCTCGCTATAATGGCAATTGTAACAACCCATAGAAGCAGAAACATATCTTGTTGCTGTTCACATCCATCTCGTGAGCAGCAGCAAAATCACAGAAATTATTCTCAAATATCAGGAGGAACCATCATGACAAATAAAAGAACTTATTTAGTAACCGGTGCGGCAGGATACCTTGGAAGCGAAGTATGCAGACAGCTTTTGGATCAGAACGAAAGCGTACGTGCATTTGTACTGCCGAACGATCCTGCAATTCAATACATTCCAAAGGACGTAGAGATTGTAGAAGGTGATCTCAGAGATAAAGCATCTTTGGAAACTTTCTTCCATGTAGATGCGGATACAGAAACAGTGGTTCTGCACTGTGCAAGCATCGTTGCACTCGGCATGGAGATGCCGAAGATTGTGATGGACATCAATGTAGGCGGAACTCAGAATATCATTGATAAGTGTCTGGAACATAAAGAATGCAAAAAATTAGTATATGTAGGAAGCACAGGTTCCATTCCGGAAGCGCCGAAAGGCTCCGTAATGAAAGAAATCAGTTACTATGACCCGGATCCGGTGATCAGTGCTTACGGAAAATCTAAAGCAATGGCTTCCCAGCTTGTGTTAGATGCAGTAAAGAACCAGCATCTGAATGCCTGCCTTGTACTTCCAAGCGGCATCCTCGGACCTGGCGACAATGCAATCGGGCAGGTGACCGACGGACTGCTCAAACAGATGAACGGAGAAGCTGCCATCGGAATCAACGGAACCTTTAACTTGTGTGATGTAAGAGACCTTGCAAACGCAGTCATTCTGGCAGTAGAAAATGGAAAATCCGGAGAGAGCTATATTCTGGCAAATGAAGTCATTACTTATCCGGAATTTGCAAACATTGTTGCAAAAGAAGGTCGCTGCAAACGTCCGCTCTTCTTCCTTCCTCTTCCACTGGCTTCTTTCGTTGCAAATATATTGGAAAAGCAGGCGCAGAAGAAGGGCTCCACACCTGCACTTACAAAATACATGATTTATAATCTGTCAAGAAATAATGCTTTCGACTCCTCAAAAGCAAGAAAAGATCTTGGCTACAAGACCAGACCTTTCCATGAGACGATTCGAGATGAGATTGCCTGGCTGAAGGAAATCGGAAAGCTTCAGGACAACGGTACTGCCAACACCGTTCCGTTCAGTGCCTGAATCAATTCAGCAACCTGCTGCGGAGACTCCTGTGTACCGCTTTCCAACCAGTTGCTGATGATGCCTGATGTTCCTCCTGCAAGGTAAGCATAGACGGCCGCCTGTTCTGGATTACTCGTATAGTCCTCCTCCGGTGTGAGGTGAGATAACGCATATCCGGAACAGGCATCCGTAAGCCGTTTCATAAAATCATCATTCGAAGAATTTGCAAGCAACGGCAAAAGAAGTTCTCGATTTTCTCGGAGTGAGGTCAGCAGAGTGACTAATGCCGGTACAGTTTCGTTCTGTACATAGGAATCCAATAATTTTTCAAATGCCTCTACGGCTTCATTCTCCAGTTTTTCCATAAGATCATACACATCCTGATAGTGTTTATAAAACGTGCTGCGATTGATTTCTGCACGTTCACAGATTTCCTTCACCGTAATCTTGGCAATTGATTTTTCTTTTAGAAGTTCCAGAAAAATATTCTGAATCATATGTACTGTGTAGCGAACTCGTGCATCTGTTTTCATTGATCTGCCCTCTCTTTCTTGACACCTATTATAGAAATTCAGCGCATTTTATGTGTTGAAGAATTCTTGTTTTTGTTACTATTTTCATGACAAATCACCTTTTGCAAACGATAATCTTCCTATAATTCCTTTCCCATCCGGTATGCATCTTCCATAACCGATGTTCCAGCTATCTTCCCTGCATCCATCACATTGGCAGCATAGAGTCGTCCTTTCACCGGAGAATCTTCCAGATGTTCCACAAAACCATCGAGATCCCCAAGGGAACGTTCAATTATGTCTTCTCCCAGTCCTGCGGAAACAATATAATAGACTTCTTTTTTTCCGAGATTTCTCCAGATTGGATAGGTACGGTCGATAAATGTCTTCATCTGCGCTGTAATACCGTAGAAATAAACCGGTGTTGCCAGCACCAGCACATCTGCCTTTTGAAACTGTACCAGCAGTTCCGCCATATCATCCTTTTGTACACAAGTGCCACCATTTCTCATGCATCCGTCACATGCAAGGCAGAATCCTATCTTTTTTTCTGCAAGACGTACCAGATTCACCTCATGTCTCATCGCCCTCGCACCTTCTGCAAACTGCTCACATAAGAGCTGTGAATTTCCTCTTTTTCTTGGACTTGCTGATATGATTAATACATTCTTCATTCTCTAAACCTCCTTCCTATTTTTTATTTCTTCTCTCTTACCTTTTCCACCATTACCTCCACAATCTTCTTCACGATCGCATCTATAATAAAACGAATTGAAAAAGCAAGTTTTTTTACTGCCTCTCTGTCTCCGGCATCACATGGGAATGCCTCTGCATCAATTCCCAGTTCTTTTAATTCCGCAATCGCATTTTCAAGTTTAGAAACTGTTCTTCCTACCAGGATAATCTTCTGCTCTTTTCCTACAATTTTAGCGGCTTCCAATCCCATTCCGCTTCCGCCGCCGGTCACTACACATACATTTTTCATTTTACAATACACTCCTGTCTGTTTTCTTTGATCTGTTGCATGTCTATATTTTACTTGTTTCAACATACTTACTTCAACCAACAATTCTTCGATATCTGTTGATTACCTTTGATTCGGCAGCCGGAAGTGTTTTTGACCACATTTAAAAGGAATACTTTGTTAGTTGGAGGTTTTTGCCTGCAGTTGCTTTGGATAATCCGGAAAAAATTGCCTGTGAAATAATAACCAACAAAGGGGGCGACTAACTCGTAAGAGTCACTCTTCCCCTTGTTGATATTATTCTAATATTTTATAAACCATTGAGGTCAACGTCCACAATCAGTTTTTCTATTGTCTTCTCTTTTAAGAGATAATTCATATAGATTGGAAGATAAATAATATTCCCTGCGCGTTCCACATTTCCGGTTGAAAATACATATGCCTTTTCTATATGGTATTCTGCCACACTCATAAAGTTATCAAGTGCTTTATGTTTTTTATAATCCTTCCCGGATTTCACTTCAACCGGAACAGCCTTTCCTCCCAATTCAATAACAAAATCTAATTCACCTACATTCTTCTTTTTGCAAAAATATGGTTCAAATCCATTTGCAGTCAATTGTTGAGCTACTACATTTTCAAAATGAGCTCCGTTGTTTACTTCTCCGTTCTTATTTATCAATTCCATTTTGGTTTCTGCCGGATAAGCACTCGTCAGCAGACCGATATCGTTGGAAAACAAACGAAATACATTGCTGCTTTTGCTTGCTAAAAGAGGAATAGTCGGAATCTCCGTATTGTATACAGGCAGCACAAAGCCTGCATCCTTAAGCCATAAAAAACTATTCTCGTATCTGTCAAATTTAAGTTCCTTATCCAGCATTGTAAAAACAAATCTTTTATTCTGTTTATTTAACTCAGCCGGAACAATATCATATATGGATTTCAGTTTAAGTTTTTTATCTTCTTGTTCATACTGGGTAAAATCAGCTTTATACAATGTATATATATCCCTCTGAATCTTATCAACTTCACGGATATCTTTTGTACTGATATATGTTTTTACAGCATCCGGCATACCTCCAACAATAAGATAGATAAAGAACAATGACAAAAGCTTATTATGAATAAATTCATCAACAGGTTCCAGCTTTTCATACTTCTTATTTAACATATCTAAAGTAGCTTGTGAGATACCATTCGCAATCATAAATTCCTCGAAATCCATTGGATACATTTTCAGAACAGACAGATACCCCGCCGGAACTGACGCAATACAGTTTAACTCTACTCCCAACAAAGATCCGCTCATAATATACTTAAAACTGCCTTCATCAGCAAGGAATTTAATCTTCGTGACTATTTCGGGACATCGCTGAATCTCATCGAAAAAAACTATCGTATTATGAGGCTGACAATTTTCAGGCATTATCATCTTCAACTTAATCAGAAAATCTTCTGCACTCATTTCCACATTCAAATATCCCACCATATCCGGTTGATCGATAAAGTTTATCTCAAACTTTTCATAGCTGCTTTTCTCAATTTCATCTCTGATAAGCCAGGTCTTACCTGTTTGTCTTGCACCTGTTACCAAAAGAGCTTTATTAGAATTCTCAATCCATTCACTTATTCTTTTAGAATGTTTTCTATACATGCACAGTCACCTCCATATTTAAATGGTAAACCTTTTCGCCCCGTTTTTCAATACTTATTGTGTATATTTTGCCCCGTTTTTTGATAATAATTATGTATATTTTGCCCCGTTTTTATTATTGATGCTTTTCAGAGTTTATTTTCAGTTTTTCTTTCTGTATTATAATCCCCCTTGTGCGAAAAAATAATCCAGCATAAAGCAAAAAGGGGGCTTATCGAAATAAATCGGTAAGCCCCCCTTACATGTGTATCATTTCTTTTTTAACTATCCACATCCATTAGAACTGATGTACTCCCGGTGCAAGTTCATGTCTCTCCCCATTCGGTAGCACTACTTCTGCCACCGTGTTCACCGGAATAACAAACTCGAACGTAATCTTATTACCTTCGTATTCCCATCCACTCTCAATTGTTCCGACCGGAGAATCATACACTGCCTTTGCATGAGATAATTCCTTGCATGCGATTGGTTTTATTGTGATTTTTCTTCCTTCCTGCTGAATTCCGCATACGCCACCGATTAGCCATCCGGTAATCGCACCATAGGAATAATGATTCAGAGATTCGCTTGGTTTTCCTTCTTCATTGATCCCATCCCACGTCTCCCAGATTGTCGTGGCACCCTTCTTCACAGCATACAGCCATCCCGGTGCTGACTCCTGAAGCAAGAGCTTGAATGCGGTATTTTCATATCCGTATTCACACAATGTGCTACAGA
This sequence comes from Schaedlerella sp., assembly GCA_052272205.1. Classification (GTDB taxonomy): domain Bacteria; phylum Bacillota; class Clostridia; order Lachnospirales; family Lachnospiraceae; genus Schaedlerella. The sequence goes on from DAVZKO010000071.1 coordinate 7,480, forward strand.
TTGCCGGTGTTGTCAGGAAGCCGGTATTCAGATGATAATCTTTCGCAATCACCAGTTCATTGAGCTTCTCTGCGTTCTTCGCACAGTTCTCTTCATCCACAAGTTTAAACTGAATCGGACGGATATACTGACACTGGCGCTCTGATTCCACCACGCCGTCTTTCGTAAAGATTTCCTCAAATGCTTTCTTGGCGTTTTCTGATACTTCACGGTAATGTGCCGCATCCTCTTCTTTTCCAAGAATCGCTGCAATCTCAGACAACATTTCCCCGGAATGTGCGAAATATGCGGTTGCAACATCGAAGTTTCCGTTTTGCATAGACATCATTGGATTGGTTCCCGGCTCGCACCACTCACCGTAATCAATCCCTGACTGGATTGCATTGTTCTCTGCACGACCTTCCAAAAAGGCATACCAGTTCTTCATCATTTCATAATTTTCTTCCAGTATACGAACATCTCCATACTTACGATACATTGTCATCGGTACAATAATGCAGGCATCTCCCCAGCCGACAGAGCCTGCCAGCATCGCTGTCATGAAGCTTCCTTTGCTGTTCGGCGGTGCGATATTTGCTACCTTTCCTTCCGGATACTGTCCGTAACGGCACTGTGCCAGCCATTTTCTGTATACATTATAGCTGTCCATCAACATCAGACCGGTATCGACATAAAGCCCCGCATCTCCCGTCCACGCTGCTCTTTCACGAGTCGGACAATCGGTCGGCACATCACAGAAGTTACCTTTCTGACTCCACTTACTGTTCCATACCAACTGATTCACATCTGCATTTCCACAGGTGAAATCTGCTGTCTCTTTCATCTCTGAATATACTGCATGAGCGATAAATGTTGCATTTGACAGATCCAAGTTTGTCTCCACTTTCGCATAACGAAAGCCCATAATTGTAAATCTTGGCTTATAATGATTTTCCCCCTCTTTGCAAATGTAGGAAATCATCTGATAGGTACCACCTTCTTTGTGACGTTTACGATCCTGGAAATTCTCTGTCGTAAAGTTTCCGTTTTCATCCAATGTCTCTCCATGAATCAGAGTTATCATTTCTCCTTCTTTACCGGACACTGTAAACTCCACATATCCGGCAAGATTCTGTCCAAAATCAATAACAGTTTCTCCGTTCGGTGTCTGAAACAATGTTCCCTCAAATGTTTCAAATTCCTTAATTGGAACAGTGTTCATTCCTTTGAGTACACTTTTATCGAATTCTTCTGTCTTAACAGGATGCCATACATCACTCTCTTCTGCAAAAGATTCTCTTCTCGCATCATACACTTCTCCCTGCTGCATATCATTCTGCTGCAGTGGTCCTACCTGACTTGCTTCCCATGTCTCATCCGATACAACCACCGGTTTTCCATCCACTTCCAACTGACATAATAATCCAAGTTCCTGTCCGAACACACCACGGTCTCCATCGACTCCGGATGTGGAACGATACCAGCCATCACCAAGAACGATGACGATTTCATTCTCACCTTCACTTAATAGGTCTGCAACATCATATGTCTGATAAATAAGCTCGTTATTGTAGTTACTGCTGCCGGGCATTAAGACCGCCTCTCCGATACGTTTTCCGTTCAACCATGCCTCATACAGTCCATGACAGGTAATATATAACCTCTTAACTACTCCCTCCGGTGCCTGAAATGTACGACGCAGGTAGCTTGCTGGCTGATGCACCTCGTACTCTCCTTCGATTTCCCGTGTTTCCCATTCCTTCTTTGCCTGGTCGTTCATCCTATCACTGCAGTCATATTCCTTTGTTGTAATTTTAGAGAGTTCAGGATTCATCCATTCGGCTTCCCAATCCTCGGAATTCAGCAGCCCCATCTCAAAATGTGCCATTTCACTCCACTCGCCCGCTTCTCCGTTCTCATCCCACAACCGAAGCTTCCAACACACACATTGTCTGCTTGATGGATTGATTTTCATAAGATGATACATTTCCGGACTTTCTACTTTTCCGCTATCATAGATTTCCTCGACTCCGACCTGTGCAATGATCTGATACGCACTTTGTGCAATACCGCCCTCACAAATCCATGAGAGGAACTGCTCCCTCACATCAATTCCAATTGGATTGCACTTTTGTTCTGTTCTTAATTTTATCGCTTTCATATGCAAATTCACTCCTGTTTTCTGTACTCAATGATTTAAACCATTATCACTTACTTATTGCCAATTTTAACTTAAACTTTCCATTCCAGCGTTCAAAAACTCTTTATATTGTTCTCATTTTCATGATACATTTCCAATCGCTTTATTTAGCTGAATGAAACATCCAGACATTTACATCAATTTATATACTCCTGTCGATTTCTCCAACACCGGACAGGTTCCTGTCGATTATATGACAGCTCACAGAACATTGATGATTGAGTTTTCTCCCCTCATCACTATAATGGCAATTGTAACAACCCATAGAAACAAATATTTGGAGGAATCGTCATGATAAAGAAAAGAACTTATTTGGTAACCGGTGCGGCAGGATATCTTGGCAGTGAAGTATGCAGACAGCTTTTGGAGCAGAACGAAAGTGTGCGTGCATTCGTACTGCCGAAGGATCCGGCAATTCAGTACATTCCAAAGGATGTGGAGATTGTAGAAGGCGATCTCAGAGACGAAGCATCTCTGGAAAACTTTTTCCATGTGATGTAAGAGACCTTGCAAACGCAATCATCCTGGCCGTAGAAAACGGAAAAGCCGGAGAGAGCTATATTCTGGCAAATGAAGTCATTACTTATCCGGAATTTGCAAACATCGTTGCGAAAGAAGGGCGTTGCAAACGACCACTCTTCTTCCTTCCACTTCCACTTGCCTCTTTCGTTGCAAGTATTTTGGAAAAGCAGGCTCAGAAGAAAGGTTCTACGCCAGCGCTTACGAAATATATGATTTATAACCTTTCCAGAAATAATGCCTTTGACTCTTCCAAAGCAAGAAAAGAGCTTGGTTACAAGACAAGACCTTTCCATGAGACGATTCGAGATGAGATTGCATGGCTGAAGGAAATCGGAAAACTTCAAGGTAACGGTGCGTCCAATACTGTTTCATTCAATGCCTGAATCCACCCTGCAACCTGCTGTGGAGACTCCTGTGTACCGCTCTGCATCCAATTACTGATAATACTTGATGTTCCTCCTGCAAGATATGCATAGACGGCTGCCTGTTTTGAATTACTCATGTAGTTCTCCTCCGATGTGAAGTGAGATAACGCATATTCGGAACAGACAGCCGTAAGCCGGTTCATAAACTCATCCTTTGATGAATTTGTAATCAACGGAAGCAGTAACTCCCGATTTTCCTGGAGTGAAGTCAACAGGGTAACAATCGCCGGTATATTTTTATCCTGCGCATAGGAGTCCAACAATTCTTCAAATGCCTCGATGGCTTCATTCTCCAACTTTTCCATCAGATCATAGACATCCTGATAATGCTTGTAAAACGTGCTGCGATTAATTTCTGCACGTTCACAGATTTCTTTTACCGTAATCTTGGCAATCGGTTTTTCTTTTAGAAGTTCCAGAAAAACATTCTGAATCATATGTACCGTGTAGCGAACTCGTGCATCTGTTTTCATAGCTCTGTCCCTTCCTATTTCTTTTTTTCGCTTACCTTTTCCGCAAGCACTTCCACAATCTTCTTCACAATCGCATCTATAATAAACCGGATTGAAAAAATAAGATAACAGATAAACGGATTAACCATCAATACAATCACTGACAGCATTACACTGATAAAGTTAATTCCCAGTGACAGCATCGCATGTATGGTCCGAATTCGTTTTACTTTCGGATCCTCATCTTCCACAATGCCTAATGCCTCCATCAATTTCCTTGTATCTTCCGGAATAAATGCTTTGATATTATCTGTCTTATCCTGTTTCTCGGACAATCCGGAAAACAGCTTGATGTTCCGGATTAATTCCGCATTCTCTGTTTCCGGTTTATCCTTCATTAGAAAGAATGGGAGCAATTTTTTCATCAACTCCTCATTCTCTGATTTTTTCTCTGCCTGCTTCTGATTCACCACCACCACAAGAATCACCATCAGACTATTAATAACTACATAGCTTGCAATATATAATCCACGAATTTCCCATAGTCCCTTATATCGATTCATGATTCGAGTCAGAAACGGGAATATCGTCACGAAAAACATCAATGCCATATGGATATTCATAATTTTTCCATCTTCCATTTCCTCGAATCTGGAAAAAATTTCATTATGAATACGCCATATCTCAGCCAATGCAATAAAACTCACCAGATACACCGTAATCTCAGATCCGATATAACCAACCAGTTTCCCTGCTTCCATCCCCTTATCCGGAAGCTCAATTCCCATCACAATCATTGTGATACCAACCGCAACGACAGCATCAAAAAAACTGATCATTCTTTCCTGTCGTTTGTTTGCTGATTTGTTCTTATTTCCCGTATTTTGAAATACACTCAGTTCCACGTCTTCATTCCCCTTTGTTTCAGATGTACATTCCTACTATATCGATTATATCTAAGCCATGCGTTCAGTATTTCCTTTTTATGTTTATGAATTCGCTTTTTGCAATAATATTGTCAGATATTTCAGCAAAACTGTTTGCTGAATTTACATATACATAATTATTCTCCTTTCCTTTTGAGGCGCCAGAAATGGTGTCTCTTTTTTAACGCTGAAATTATTTCAAACAGTATTATTTTTCTTGCGTTTTGAAAATGTAGAGCTGTAATAAAATCATGTAGTTGATTAACAACTGACAAAGTTGAAATTATTCGGAGGTATATATTATGAGCAAGATCGATGAAATAAGAAGCGCAATGGTTTCTGCCATGAAAGCTGGAGACAAAGAGAGAAAGGCAGCACTTTCCTTCCTCTTGTCATCCTTGAAAAATAAAGCCATTGACAAACTTGCCGATTTGACAGAGGAAGAAGAGAATCAGGTCGTATTGAAGGAAATCAAACAGCTCAAAGAAACGCTGGAAATGGGGATTGATAACCCGACAGCGAAAGACAAGGGGAAAATCATGAAAGAGCTCATGCCGAGAGTAAAAGGAAAAGCAGACGGTAAATTGGTAAACACAATCGTCGCAGGATTTTTCTCATAAAAAGTTCTTAAAACAGCAAAAATGAAGCTACCGCTTCACGATTTATTAATCGTTAAAGCGACAGCCCCTTTTGTTTTTGTTTATATTGTCACTGATTATCAAGTCATCCGCAACTCTACATTTTCTGCTTGTTCATTTTTTTCATAAGAAGCTGACGGTTATACGTCAGATGCATAATCATCGCACACTTCGCCCCGACCGGATCACGATTGATAATTGCATCCGCAACTGCACGATGTGTCTCAATCGTTTCGTTCTGTAGATTCCGGTGTGTTAGATTGGCAAATGTCTTCACCGCTGTATTGATCATCGGAACCAATGACTCTACCACGCTGTTCTTGCTGCATGTCGCGATACATGTGTGGAATTCGATATCCTTCGGAATATGGTTTTTCCCACTCAGATACAATTCCTCGGTCTCATCACACAGCTGCTTCAACCGTACCAGTTCCTCCGCTGCCGCGTGTTCCGCTGCATTTGCCGCAATCTCAGGCTCCAGCATCAACCGCACTTCAACCAGCTCCATCGCAAGCTTATACCGATTCTTTGCTCCGGACAATCCCAACGGATCACTGCCATAGTGCTCACAGTTGAGTTGCCGGATTAGACAACATCTAAATCACTCACTCAAATTGAGTTTGAACCTTAGATAACGTCTATCCTAGTGCCACAACCATTGACGTCTAATCCACAGCCTAAACCCTTTGACCGATTTTACAGTAGATATGTTTTCATATAAGAAATACGGACTTTCATGAGCTATTGCTAAATCTCAAAAAACCCGTAAATACGCTACTTTTCGCTATTTATTTCTCTTTCCTTGACATCAATACCACCGTCTCAACGGTACTTTCGTTGTCCCAACAAAGTTCCTGTGTCTCCCTGTCTCCAAAATACACCGGAAAACGGAACTTTATGTGCTTCAGAAATCTGCCATCTGGCTGCTCCTGCTCATAAATGTCCACCTGTTCTACAAAGCTGTTGCGCAACTTCACTATTCCCTCCGGACATGTTTTTTACTTTGTCTTTAAGTTGTTTCGCTGTATGAATCATACCATTACCTCCACATACATCATCACTTCATCCCTTACTCCAAGTTTAACCGCATATTCAATCAATCTTGAAAGATTCTTTTCCTTCGAGGACATATATTCCTTGATTGCTGTCTGATATAACTGAATTTCATATTTCTTTCGATCTTTAATCAAATCACAAATACATCTTTCCTTGTCATATACTTTAACCAAATTACCGCTGCTTGACGGGATTTCACAGGTCCCCATATTAAGAATCTCTGGGTTTACATAACGAACTTCTTTGTTTTTCTTTTTGATATGTGTTGCATTATACCCGGTAGGAACAGTGAAACAAATATGACTGTATTCTCTGTCGATAAGACCATGCAAATAAAGGGCGGTCTCGCCCGAATAAATAATATTCTTATTTCGTTGCTGGAGTACAAACAACTCATCTGGCCACACATTATCTAAGATATAAATGCCATGTGCCACTTTTTCCATGTCATGCTCTCTGACGTATTTTGAGACAGATGGCTTTGATACACCTGATTCAACGGCCTTCGATGTAATCAAATATCCATTGTCTTTTTCAATTAGCGATTCCAAAATATCTGATGTTGACATAGTTGTCCTCCTTATCCTTGATATTTGCTTTTGTGCTTAAATTATATTATATTTAAGCGTAAAAGTAAATATAATTCTTATATGCTTGCAGAAGTAAAAGATAACGCAGCCGAATAATTTCACAAAAAAGCGACAGTCTGATTTACATTTTGTATTTCAGGAAACTGCCAGAAAACCACATTGAATAGAAATTGATTGTAAATTGACACAATCAATTTA
>DAVZKO010000072.1:0-11604 GCA_052272205.1 Schaedlerella sp.
TTGCAGGATCACTTCGCACCTTCCATTATCCCGCCAGGGCTGTCCGGTATGTTGTATTCTGCATCGGCTGTTTCAGCGACGAAGATTATCTTACCACCGCTGTTTTGAATTGTCAACGTTTTTCTTATTTTTTATTTATTTCGCACAATTCAGACAATTTCTCTCTTTTATTCATACTGTATACAAAATAATCCCTTTCAAAAACTGCAACCAACCACTCTACTTTTCCCGCACCGATACTACCGCCTGACACCAGAATATATTGCTTATCCGAATCCAATCCCAATTTCTCTATTGCATCCGCTTCCATTTTCCATCACTCCCGATGCATACTCTATATAGAAATGCACCGGAAGTAATCCCTTTAGCAAATCACACACAAGCGTCAGACATCCACACCAAAATCCACCATATTGAAACGCATTTGCCACACCCGGATTTTTATCTGCACTTTTTCTATCATATCATTTTTATGAAAAACCCGGCTCCAAATCCGAGCATACAATACACTGCCCGACAAATAGCCCAATATAGTAAAGATTAATATCTGCATCATCTCTTCACAAAGTATTCCTCATACCATACAAGGAATGTATAAATTGTCCACACTTTTCTCCAGTTATCTGAATTTCCACCAACATACTCGTCAAAAATTGCCTGAATCTCATCTACATTGAAGAATTTTGCTGCAATGTCGCTCTGGAATTTTTCACGTACATCCTTATTATACCTATCATCTGCCATCCAAATACGGATTGGTACAATAAATCCTAATTTTTTACGGAATGCAATCTCATCCGGCAGAACTTTCGCAGCGGCTGTACGGAATGCAACCTTGTTCTGTTCCTCATTTACTTTATAGCGAGACGGCATTCTGGATGCAATATCAAAAATTCTTCGATCTGTAAGTGGCATACGAATCTCCAGTCCTGCTGCTGTACTCATCTTATCTACATTGAGGTAAATGTCTCCTTCGAGCCAAATCTGAATATCCACATCCGACATCTTTGTAAGCGGATCCAGTCCTTCTGTTTCTTCGTAAATGCCTGCTGCCAGTTCGATTGGAAGCACATCCGGGTCATATTTCTTGAGGATACGTTTCTTCTCATCCTCTTTCATGATATTGGTATTGCCAACATAAAATGTCTTCAGATTCTCACCATATCTTTCTGCATTACGGTACATATTGTAACCACCGAAGAATTCATCCGCACCTTCTCCTGAATAACAGATATCTGTGTGTTCTGCTGTTGCCCGACACGCAATGGCAAATGCAATAGCAGATGCGTCTGCAAGCGGCTGCTCCATGTTATACATTACCCAAGGTACAATATCAAAATATGCCTCCGGTGTGATTCTGCAACGGCTGTTTTCTCTTCCTAAAATCTCCGCTGTTTCTTTTGCCAATGGTGACTCGTCAAAACGTGGCTCATCATATCCGCACGAATCGGACATCTTCACATCAGACATTGCAAGTACATAAGATGAATCTACTCCACCGGATAAAAATGACTCTGCTTTTTCGTCTGCTGTTTTGACTTCCGGCATAATCTCCTTAATTGTAGAATGAATCTCATCCGCCCAGTCTTCCAGTGATTTGCTCTCGTCCGGATGGAATTCCGGTTTCCAGTATCTCTCAATCTTCAGTTTGCCGTTCTGCCAGATTAAATATCTTCCCGGCATCAATTTCTTAACACCTTTGAAAAATGTATTCTCTCCCGCAACATAAGTCAGAGATAAATATAACTGTAACATCTCTTCATTCAATTCTTTTACAAATCCAGGCTTGTCCATAATCTGGCTGATCATGGTGCCATACAGAAGCTGTCCGTCTGCTGTCTCATAATAGTAGAATGGCTTTGTTCCAAACTGGTCACGAAGGCAGAATAATTTCTTTTCTTCTTCATCCCACAATGCATATGCAAACATTCCATGCATATGATTCGCCATCTCATATCCCCAGGTCTGATATGCACGAATTAAAATCTCTTCCTCTCTTGCCTCTCTTTTTAACGAAGCATCAATATTCAGCTCTTTACACAGAGCCTCCCAGTTACGGATATGTCCTCTGTATTCTTTTACGATTATCATTTGTACCTCTCCTTTCAACACCTGATATTCTTTTTTCTCTATATCTTGATACGTTCCACCCATTCTTTGCCTTTTGTATACAGCATCCTAAATCAGGTTCATCGCATCATTGACTGTTTTCACTCCAATAATCTTGATACCTTTTATCCCCTTTACCATATCTAATGATACCTCAGGAACCACGCAAGTTTCAAATCCTAATTTCTTCGCTTCCGCCACTCTCTGCTCCGGCATGTTGACTGCACGAACTTCCCCGCTCAGTCCAACTTCTCCGAATACAATCATGCGCTCATCCACCGGACGATTCTTATAACTCGATACAATCGCCATCACAATTCCAAGATCGATTGCCGGCTCATTCATCCGGATTCCGCCTGCGATATTGACATACGCATCACAATTGGCCAGATGCAAACCAATTCGCTTTTCCAGAACCGCCATAAGCAGATTCACGCGATTATAATCGGTTCCTGTCGCAGTTCGTCTCGGCATACCAAAATTCGTGTCACAGACTAACGCCTGAATCTCAATCAGCAACGGACGAGTTCCTTCCATGGAACAAGCTACCACTGAACCGGATGCATTTTCCGGCTTACCGCTCAACATATATTCCGATGGATTCTCTACTTCAACAAGACCATTCTGTCGCATCTCAAAGACTCCGATCTCGTTGGTAGAGCCGAATCGGTTCTTCACCCCACGCAAAATACGATAAGATGCATGACGGTCGCCTTCAAAATACAGCACCGTATCCACCATATGTTCCAACACTCTCGGACCGGCGACGGTTCCCTCCTTTGTCACATGTCCTACAATAAATATCGTGATTCCGAGCCCTTTCGCCAACTGCATAAATACATTCGTCGATTCACGAACCTGCGACACACTTCCCGGTGCAGACGACACTTCCTCGCTGTACATCGTCTGGATTGAATCAATCACAACAAATTCCGGTCGTTTTTTATCGATCACATCTCTTATCGTTCCAAGATTCGTCTCACAAAACAACTTCATATTATCGGAAAATGTTCCCATTCTGTTTGCTCTGAGTTTAATCTGAGATAGCGATTCCTCTCCGGAAATGTATAGTACCTGCCGCTCAGCTGCAAGCTGCTGGCACACCTGCAATAACAATGTTGACTTGCCGATTCCCGGATCACCACCGACTAAAACCAGTGAACCCGGAACGATGCCGCCACCCAGCACCCGATCCAGTTCTTTCATCCCTGTCTCAAACCGCTTCTGCTCATCTGTATTGACCTGCGACAATGACATGATCTTGTTCTCAATATCCCGGTCTGTCTTTACATTTGCCGAAACCGAAGATGCAATCACTTTTTCTTCTACAAATGTATTCCATTCTTTACACATCGGGCACTGTCCAAGCCACTTCGTCTCTTCATGTCCACAGCTCTGACAGAAGAATACTGTCTTCTTTCCTTTTGCCACTTCTAACCTCGCTTACCGCAAAAGACCGGCAAGTCCCATTCGCCCGCCGGTCTTCCATCTTTCCTTACTGTCTTAGCGTACTATCCAAGTAAGCTAAATCCTTATTTTTTAATCACTTTTACTGTTGCACTTTCATCCGGATTCAGCTCAATGCTTACGCTCAGCTTACCACTTAAATTCGTTGCCATTGTACCTGCTGAAGCTCCGTCAATAAATACTTCATACTCGCTGTCCGGCTCAAGCTCCAATGTAAACTGTACATCTTCCGGAGCAGAAACTTCAAATTCCACTTCACTGTCTGTCTCTTTGAACTTCTCAACCGTACTTCCCGGAACAGATTCATATACAAACATACCATTCTTCTCAAGCTTTGTAATCTCTGCAAATGTCTTAACTTTATAAATATCTCCTTCAAATTCAAAATTATCTAACTTTGTCTTTGACGGAAGTGTGTAATCTCCAAAACTTAATGTTCCATCACTTTCTGCACGTAATAATTCTTTTACTGTTGCCATCGTTACTGTCCTCCTACGTATCTCAGATTTTCTCTGTAGTATTACTATCCCTAGTATAATATAATTGCAGATTTTTTTCTACTTTTTTGTATCTTTTCTCTCCACTTTTATAGATTTTTTAGAAACACCGACAGCTACTGTATCCCCTGCCTGAATCTCACCGCTCAAGATTGCCTCTGCCAGCTTATCTTCCAACTCTGTCTGCAATGCCCGGCGCAACGGTCTTGCTCCATACTTCGCATCCGTTCCCTTTTCAACAATCAAATCTTTTGCAGAATCACGCACAGTCAACGTAATATTCAACTGCTTCTTCACACGGGTAGTAAATTCTTTGCAAAGCAATGTCACAATCTGTTTCATATCTTTCTTTTCAAGCGCATGGAACACGATTACTTCATCGATTCGATTCAAAAATTCCGGACGGAAAATCATCTTCACCTCATCCATCACATTTTGTTTCATCTTCTTATAATCACTCTTTGGATCTTCCTTTGTCGCAAATCCAAGTTTTTTCGGATCAATGATGGATTTGGCTCCGGCATTGGAGGTCATAATGATAACCGTGTTACTGAAATCAACAGTTCTTCCCTGTGAATCTGTAATATGTCCATCGTCCAACACCTGTAACAAAATATTAAATACATCCGGATGTGCCTTTTCAATCTCATCAAACAGAATTACCGAATAAGGCTGTGTACGGACTTTATCACTAAGCTGTCCGCCTTCTTCATGTCCCACATATCCCGGAGGTGACCCAATCATCTTGGATACGGAATGTTTCTCCATATACTCCGACATATCAACACGAATCATTGCCTCTTCCTTACCAAACAATGCTTCTGCCAATGCTTTTGACAGCTCGGTCTTACCTACTCCGGTCGGTCCCAGGAACAAGAATGAACCAATCGGACGCTTTGGATCTTTCAACCCGACTCTGCCTCGTTTTACTGCGCGAGCTACCGCACTGACAGCTTCATCCTGCCCTACCACCCTGCGATGTAGTTCTTTCTCTAAGTTATTCAGACGCTGTGCATCGCTTTGCTGTAGCTTCTGCACCGGAATCTTCGACCAGGATGATACAATTGCTGCGATATCTTCTGCAGAAACTTCCGGATGACTGGATGCCATCTTCTTATCAAATCGTTTTCTTGTCGATTCAATCTTCTTCTCCAATTCCTGCTGTTCTTTTTGGATCTTTGCAGCCTCTTCGAAATTCCCCTCTTTAATTGCTGTTTCTTTCTGAAGCCCCAGCTTTTTTTTCTCTTCTTCCATCTCTGTCAGATGCACCGGCACTTTATAGCCTGTCAGACTCACATGTGCACATGCTTCATCCAGTACATCAATCGCCTTATCCGGCAGATTACGATCTGTGATATATCGTTCTGAGAGCTCTACTGCTGCCTGCAATGCCTCTTCACCGATTTTTACTTTATGATGTGCCTCGTATCTTGGCTGTATTCCTTTTAAGATATCCAGACACTGTTCTTTTGAAGGCTTCTCAACTGTAATCGGCTGGAATCTTCTCTCCAGTGCCGCATCCTTCTCGATATATTTCCTATATTCTGCAATTGTCGTTGCTCCGATCAGCTGCAATTCGCCACGTGCAAGTGCCGGTTTCAAGATGCTGGATGCATCAATCGCACCTTCTGCTCCACCGGCTCCGATCATAGTATGCAATTCATCTAAGAACAAAATAATATCTCCGTCCGCCTCTACTTCGGATATTAACGCTTTCATACGTTCCTCAAATTCACCACGATACTTAGATCCGGCAATCAATCCCGGCAAATCCAATGTAAAAATGCGTTTGCCCTTCATACTCTCCGGTACGATGCCGGTGGCAAGTCTCTGTGCAAGCCCTTCGAGAATCGCTGTCTTACCGACTCCCGGCTCTCCGACCAGACATGGATTGTTCTTTGTTCTTCTGCTCAATACCTGCATCAAACGAAAAATCTCTTCTTCACGTCCGATAACCGGATCCAGTTTGCCTTCTTCTGCCTCAGCAGTCAAGTCCTTACAGAACTGCTCCACTGCCCCACTGTTTCCTCGCGTACCTTCCTGCAATTCATCCTGGTATGCCTTCGGATCGACTCCTGCCGCTACAAAAATATCCTGCAGCATCTTCTGCAAATTCACATTCAATGTAATCAACATCTTCGTTGCAACACAGTCCAGATCACGTATAATTGCAACTAAAATATGCTCTGTTCCAACCATATCCATGTGAAAATGCGTTGCCTCATGTACACTATCTTCCAGTATATATTGAAATCTCGGACTTTCTTTTGGCTTTTGCCCTTTTTCCGTCTTCTCATTCGGAGCAACCAGTTCATCCATTAATTTCAATAATTTTTCTTCATCTACGCCGTTCCCTGCCAACACCTGACCTGCCACACTGGCATATTCCTGACGCAGTCCGAGAAGCAGGTGTTCCGTTCCTACATAGGGGTGATTTAATTTTCTAGCCGCTCTTTCCGCATTATGAATCGCATGCTGTGCCTGTTGTGTAAATCTATTCTGCATATTTCCTCCATTTGCCTGTCTTAATATTCATATTCATCCAAAATCTCATCCACCAGTTCATGGATCTCTTCTCTGGAAATTGCACGGCAACATGCTTTTGCCAGTACAATCTGCAATTGCTTACGCATCTCCTCTACCGCCCTGATCTTATTCTCATCCAACGACACGATTGCTCCGCGTCTCTTATCCAATGTGATAAAACCTTCCTGCTTCAATACGTTGTATGCTTTATTCACCGTATGCATATTAACTCCGATCGTATCTGCGAGCTGTCGCACTGATGGAAGAGAATCTCCTTCGTGGATATTCGCAGTTGCAATTCCAAGTATCACCTGGTTGCGAAGCTGAATGTAAATCGCCTCTTCACTGTTAAAATCAATTTCTATCAGCATCTTTTTCCCTCTTTTTCTTTTGTGTGACTACCACTCTCAGACTTTTCGAACAGTAATCCCATAATTCTGTTATAGAAATACTAGCACAAAGAGAGAATCTCTGCAAGCAATTATTCGCTCACAAAATTCTCTCTTTATTCACACGGTATGTTTTTTCTTTGATTTTTTCCACATCATTTTCAGTTTGTTCACACTTCTTCTGCCTAAAAGACTGAAGTCTACAGCACATAATACAAGCACTCACTTCAGAAACTACGCTCTTAACATCTCTGTAAATTCCGTACTCAGTTTAATTTCCGCAACATAGAAAACTTCTCCTGTCATATAAACATTCCAATCATCTGTGATTTCCACCTGCAAATTTCCTCCAGGCATATGGACAATCATCTTGTTCTCTGTCAATCCCAACTTATAAGCTACACCGGCTGCCGCACATGCTCCGGTTCCGGTTGCCATCGTATACCCTGCACCGCGTTCATAAGTCTCAATTGAGATATGATTGCGATCTGTTACTTTCATAATTTCCGTATTCACGCGCTCCGGGAAATATCTTGCATTCTCGGAAAATGCGCCGATCTTACAAATAATGTCTTTTGAAATTTCCTGCATCGGAATAACGCAATGCGGATTTCCTACAGATACACAAGTTGCCGGATATAAATTATTGCCAAATACCATATCCTCGTTGATAACTTCGCGTTTTTCTCCCACGACCGGAATTTCATCACTTACGAAGGATAGTTTTCCCATCGAAATGCGTAATCTGTTTCCTTCTTCATTGAGATACGTCACTTCCACCATTCCGCCATCCGTCATCAATTCATAATTCTTTTTCTGTACATATCCCGCATCTTTCAAATATTTAGCAAAAATACGAACACCATTTCCACTTTTTTCTGCAATGCTTCCATCCGGATTCCAGATTTTAACAGCCAGATGTTCACCCAGCAATGGTCCCTCCAAAATTCCGTCAGATCCAAGTCCCATATTACGGTTGCAAATCATCCTGACATTTTTCTCATTCAATTCCAACTCATTTTTATTTGGATCAAATACCAGATAATCGTTCCCCAGTCCATGATATTTTTCTAATACAATCTGCATAATCGTTCCCTCCCAATTCAACATACACTTATTATATAAAGCACTATTTTAAAATAATACACAATAATTGCTATTTTTATTGCAAATATTGCTATTTTTATTTAATATTATACTATCAATCCTAAGGAGTGAAATATTTATGGAAACTTATCAGAAACGTGGCTATTTGAACAGCGATTTTCGAATCTTTCATTTAAAAGATCAGGTAGATACAGAGTTTGACTATCACACCCATGATTTCCACAAGATTACCATTTTCATCAGTGGACATGTGCAATATTTTATCGAAGGAAAAACTTATGATTTGAGTCCATACGATATCGTCCTTGTCAACCGCAATGACATCCATCGCGTTCAGGTGGATTCCTCCATTCCTTATGAGCGAATCATCGTCTACATTTCACCGGGTTTTATGGAAGCTTACCACACTTCCGAATATAATCTTGCCTATTGTTTTGAACAGGCGCGCGAAAAACAGTCTTATGTTCTACGTATTCCATCGTTGGAAACCAGTTCTTTATATAAAACTACCCAACGATTAGAACGATCTTTTCACGACCACGAATATGCCGGCAGTTTATATCGCCAGATTCTTTTTCTGGAATTTATGATTCAATTAAATCGTGCCACATTAAAAGAACGAATCGAATATCTTGATACGGAATTTTATAATAAAAAGGTCCTGGATATCATGAATTATATCCAAGACCATTTGACTGAGACAATCCGTATGGATGCACTCGCCTCCAACTTTTATCTCAGTAAATTTCATATGATGCGCTTATTCAAAGCCGAAACCGGTGTCACCATCGGTCACTACATTACCTATCGTCGTCTCCTTCTCGCAAGGCGTTATATTCACTCCGGAATGGCGATTACGGATGCCTGCTTTGCCTGCGGATTCCAGAGTTATTCCGCATTTTCCAGAGCTTATAAGCAAGAGTTTCAAGAAGCGCCAAGAAAGTTGAAATAATAATTTATTCTGCATACAGAGAACCTGCCACTGGCAGCTTCTCTTGCATACTTTTTATATCTATTTATTCATCAGTTCTTCCACTTCTGCACGCTCCGGCATCGCACGAATCGCACCTTTTCTGGTCGTTACGATTGCCGCTGCCGCATTTGCAAATGTAAGCATTTCTCCAAGTTCCGCTTCTGTAAGATTCTGGAAATCATGATCTAACAGGAAATTCAACGAACTTCCGCAGAATGTATCCCCCGCTCCGGTTGTCTCGATCGTCTTGCACTTGAATCCGGCACGTTCTACACGCATCCCTTTATAATATGCACGACTTCCGTCTTTTCCCATCGTGAGAAGAATCAACGGAATATGGTATTTCTCCTGCAAATACTGAATTCCTTCTTCGTAATCTTCTTTTCCTGAGACGAACTGAATCTCGTTATCAGAAATCTTCAAGATATCACAATACTGGAATCCATACTCCATCTGTGCTTTCGCATCGTCCAGTGATTTCCACAGCGGAGGACGTAAATTCGGGTCAAAGGATACAAGCAATCCTTTTTCTTTTGCTGTCTGAACAGCCTTTTTCGTTGCTTCTCTGACTCCTTCATGTGTCATGGATAATGTTCCAAAATGGAATAATCTTGCCTGCTCTATAAATTCCGGCTTCACTTCATCGACAGATAACATCATATCTGCTCCCGGATTCCGATAGAACGAAAATTCTCTGTCTCCATCTGGAAATGTATGAACGAATGCAAGTGTTGTATTTATTTCCTCATCAACATACAAATTAGAAGTGTCAATCCCAACCTCATCCAATGTATTTCTCAAAAGTGTTCCAAACTGATCTTTTCCTACTTTTCCCAAAAATGCGGTCTTTTTCCCCATCTTATTGAGCAAAGCAAGAACATTACACGGAGCCCCGCCCGGACATGCCTCAAACATGTTGTTCCCTTGTTCACTGGTTCCATTCATTGTAAAATCTATCAGCAATTCTCCCATTGCAATTACATCATATTTCTTTTCCATGCCATATCTCCTCGCTAATTAAAATATACCATCTGTTCAATTGGTTCTGCTTCTTCAATATGTTCTGCATTCAGCACCGGTCCCACACCACGATACATTGCCAGCTTCTCATAGGTTACTTTTGCACGTACTTTCACCCAGCTTCCGGCTTTTAGTTTTGGTGCATAGGAACTCTTACATATATATCCTAAAAATGTCGTATCATCTGCACAGCAAGTCATTGCCATTCTTCCCGGAAGGAATAATTTGCTTGGGAAACTCCTAGGCTTCATAACTCTGGCTGTATATTCTACAACTTTCCCGTCATACCGTTCCTGGTTTTCCATCATATCCACATACCAGATTCCGTAATCTTCCGGAAGAATCTCAATTACATCTGCTTTCAGGTCGTATGGCACTTCGTCCTCAAAAATATTTTCCACTTCGCCATTCTCATCCTCAAAGATAACTTCAGCCTGAGGACTTACAACCTTGACACTACGACGGTATCCCGCAAGCGGTTTGATCTCATGACACCGGTTAAATAATACCAGCTCTGAGTTACGAACCATCTCCACAAACAATGGTTTCATATTTGCAAGATATACCTGGAATGTGCTTGCATCTACAGTTGTAATCTTCTGCTCGATTGCCCATCCTTTCGGCAGCTTCAAGCTCTCAAAATCACTGACTTTCCACATTCCGTTGTACTCAATGACAACTCTCTCCGGATGATATTTTTCATCCATCTGTGCCAGCCATTCTTCTGTCAAATCTTCCTGATCTTCTACTGTTTCCATCACAATACGATGTTCTCTCAGCATCTCAGGGCTGTATTCTTCTTCTCCCTCTTCACAGAGAATCAGAAGTGTTGTGCCTTCAATCTGAAAATATTCCTGCTCTAATGTAAATTTCAAAAACTGAGTCTTTCCACTATCAAGAAATCCAGTCATAAGATAGACCATAACATCTGGTTCCATACTATTTCTCCTTTTATACCACAATTCACAGATAGCACATCTCTCATACTTATCAGCACTGCTGCACTATCTGTGAACGATACTTTTTCTATCTGTTCAGTTTCTTTCGTTCAATTATTTTGTAATCCCAAACAACTCTTCGAGTTTATGCTCGTCCAATTTGGAACCGATAACACAGATTCTTCCTGTATACTCTGCTGCTCCAGTTCTGACTTCATGCTCTTCCGGTACCATATCGAAGTAAATCCACTCTCCGTCAGCACCTGCAACCATACCTTTTGCACGAAGAATTGTTCCGTATGCAGAATCAGATTCCAGAGTTTTCAGGATATTACTGATTTCATCCTTTGTATAAGTCTGGATTGTCTCAGTACCCCAGCTTGTAAATACTTCGTCTGCATGGTGGTGTCCATGATGGTCATGATGGTGATCATGGCCGCATCCGCATCCACACTCGTCATCATGATCATGGTGGTGGTGATCATGATCATCGTGGTCGTGATCATGGTGGTGCTCATGCTCGTCGTGGTCGTGATCATGGTGGTGCTCATGCTCGTCGTGGTCGTGATCATGGTGGT
>DAVZKO010000072.1:11704-14061 GCA_052272205.1 Schaedlerella sp.
GCTCGTGCTCGTCGTGGTCGTGATCATGGTGGTGCTCATGCTCATCGTGATCATGGTGATGGTCATGGCCGCATCCGCACTCGTCATCATGGTCATGATGTCCACCGCATTCCGGGCAAACAATCTCAGCTAGGAGTTCTTCTTCCAGAGACTTGCTTCCTTCCATTGTCTCAAGAAGTTTGGCACCTGACAACTGTTCAATTGGAGTTGTGATGATCGGTGCTTTCTCATTCAAACCACGTAAAATAGCAACACTTTCTTCTACTTTCTCGTGTTTTGCTTTGTCTGTTCTACTCAAAATAATTGCACCTGCGTACTCAATCTGGTTACTGAAGAACTCACCAAAGTTCTTGCTGTAGATTCTGCATTTTGTTACATCGACAACGGTTGTAAAGCTGTTGAGCTGTGCATCCAGATTCGCCTGTGCATCCTGTACAGCTTTGATAACATCAGACAGTTTACCAACACCGGATGGCTCGATAAGAATTCTGTCCGGATGATATGTGTCGATTACTTCTTTTAAAGATTTCTCGAAATCTCCCACAAGTGAACAGCAGATACAACCTGAGTTCATCTCTTTGATCTCGATTCCGGCTTCTTTCAAAAATCCACCGTCGATACCAATCTCTCCGAATTCATTCTCAATCAGAACAACCTGTTCTCCGTCAAATGCTTCTTTTAAAAGTTTCTTGATAAATGTTGTTTTTCCAGCTCCTAAAAATCCAGAAATAATGTCAATCTTAGTCACAATGACCGCCTCCTAAATATTTATTTCATCATTTAATTCCAATACAATTGGACAATGGTCTGAACCCATTACGTCTGTAAGAATCTTCGCATCCTTCAGTCTGTCTTTGAAACATTCGGACACACAGAAATAATCAATTCTCCATCCTGCGTTCTTCTCTCGCGCCTTAAAGCGATAAGACCACCAGGAATAGATGCCTTCCTGCTCCGGATAAAAATATCGGAATGTATCAATAAATCCCGCATCCAGAAGCTCTGTGAATTTCTGTCGTTCCTCATCCGTAAATCCGGCATTCTTGCGATTTGTCTTCGGATTCTTCAAATCAATCTCCTTGTGAGCGACATTCATATCCCCTGTCACAATGACCGGTTTCTTCGTCTCCAAAGACTTCAAATATGCGCGAAAATCATCTTCCCAACGCATACGATATTCCAGACGCTTCAACTCACTCTGAGAATTCGGTGTGTACACCGTAACAAAATAAAAATCCTCGAACTCACATGTAATCACACGACCTTCCTGGTCATGCTCCTCGATTCCGATTCCATAACTTACTTGAATTGGTTCTTTCTTTGTAAATACTGCAGTTCCGGAATATCCTTTCTTCACTGCATAGTTCCAATATTGATTATAACCCTCCAAGTCAAGTTCTAACTGTCCTGCCTGCATCTTTGACTCTTGTATGCAGAAAATATCCGCATCCACTTCTTTGAAAAAATCAAGAAATCCTTTCTGGACACACGCACGAATTCCATTTACATTCCATGATACTAATTTCATTATTTATAATACACCTCTTTCAAGCATAATCCACTTGCCGGTGCGAGAAATCCTGCATCTGCACGCTGTCCGGACTTGATTATCTCTTTTATACTTTCGGGACTTCTCTTACCGCTTCCAATCTCCAGAAGTGTCCCGGTCAAGATTCTGACCATATGATACATAAATCCACTTCCGGTATACTCGATTCGAACTCTAAGTCCGTCTTGCCTAACTATTATATCATAAATTCGTCTCGTTGTGGACTTTTCATCCGGTCTATCTGTAAATCCGGCAAAATCATGACTTCCACGCAAATATTCGATTGCTTTTTCTATCTTTTTCACATTTATCTTCTCCGGATAATGGTAAGAATATTTTCTTGAAAATACATCTGCCTTCTCAGCCGTATCAATCGTATATTCATACCGCTTGCCTCTCGCACTGTGACGAGCATGAAATCCGTTCTTAGCAAGTTCCATATTCACGATGCGGATGTCTTCCGTCAAACTCTCATTCAATGCTGCAAGAAATACCACTTCGTCCACCTTACCAGATAAAATAATGCTGGCCGTCTGTCCTGAAGCATGCACGCCACCATCTGTGCGCCCGGAGCCGTTCACTTCCACTTTATATCCCATATAATCGCTGATATTACGTTCCAGAATTCCCTGAATTGTCAGTTCCGTATCCGGCTGACGCTGCCATCCTCGGAATCTGGAACCGTCATATGCGATTGTTAGTTTGTATGTTCTCATAGCCTTTCACCATTCATCCCTTCTTGTCATATGATTGTATTTGACACTCCCCACAGCTAAAGCAGGGGGATTCTTGCTTCAACCACTACTGC
>DAVZKO010000073.1:0-13992 GCA_052272205.1 Schaedlerella sp.
GAGCGCCTGCCTTGCAAGCAGGAGGTCACGAGTTCGAATCTCGTATTCTCCACTTATCCCAGTATCGATTGATACTGGGATAAATTGAATATAGGTATTCCTCGATAGCTCAGCGGTAGAGCATTCGGCTGTTAACCGAAGGGTCGTTGGTTCGAACCCAACTCGGGGAGGTAAGTGAGACGCAGGCAGTGATGCCTGCGTTTTTGTGTTACCTTTTTCAGAGGAAAATTACGAAGATTTATCGGCAAAATATACCAACAATACAATCGTAAAAAAGTGGAGATATTTTGCTGATAATGTTATAATAATTCCGCAAAATTTTTTGAAACGAGGCATGATGCAAATTTCATAATGAATAAAGAGAGGATAAACACATGGCACAGATTTATGCATTAAAAACAGATGAAGTACAGGCATATGAGACTGCACACCAGGAAGAAGTGCGCCGTCTTGCCGGAGAATGTATGGTAATATTGGAGAATGACGGAGTTCTGCCGTTTGGCTCAGAGACAAAGAAGCTCGCTTTATTTGGAACAGGAGCAAGATATACGATCAAAGGCGGAACCGGTTCGGGAGATGTGAATGTGCGAGAGAGTATTTCCATTGCACAGGGACTGGAAAGCGCCGGATTTGACCTTGTGACAAAGAGTTGGCTGGATAGATACGATGAGATACTCGCAGATGCACAGGCAGCTTATCTCAAAAAAGTAAAAGAGATTTCAGAAGAAACAGGAACTCCAAGTATCATTGTTGGGTTTGAGCATCCATTTGAGGAACCAAAGCAGCCGGAGATTACAGAGGCAGATGTACAGGAGGCAGATGCAGCAATCTATGTTATCTCCAGAAATTCGGGCGAGGGAAAAGACCGCAGTGCCGAAAAAGGAGATTATTATCTGAGCGACGTAGAACTTAATAATATCCGTTTTATGACAGAACACTATAAGAATTGTATTGTCTTATTAAATGTCGGAGGAATCGTCGATCTGACTGCATTAAAAGCCATTGAAGGTGTGCAGGCAATCGTGCTTGTCGGACAGACAGGAAACATTGGTGGATATGCAGTGGCAGATGTACTGACAGCAAAGACATTGCCTTCAGGAAAACTGACAGATACCTGGGCGAAATCTTATAATGATTATCCATCTTCGGCAACATTCAGTTATCGAAACGGCAATCTGGATGATGAATATTACAGCGAAGGAATCTATGTGGGTTATCGATACTTTGATACCTTTGGTGTGTTGCCGCTGTATTGTTTTGGATATGGTAAGAGCTATACTGAATTTGAAATAAAAACAAAAAAGGTAACTGCGGACGAGAAACAGGTCCAAGTTGAAGTTGAAGTAACAAATATCGGAGAAACCTATCCGGGAAAAGAAGTCGTGCAGGTTTATTATTCCGCACCAAACGGAACGATGGAAAAACCGACACAGGAACTCGCTGGATTTGCCAAGACAAAGTTACTTGCACCGGGGGAAAAAGATGTCGTCACCATTACATTTGCAACAAGAGACATGGCTTCTTATGATGCATACGATGCAGCATGGATAATGGAAGAGGGCGAATATACGATTCGTGTGGGCAACAGTTCACGTAATACAGAGGTTGCCGCAATTCTTGACCTGGATGAGACGGTAAGAACCATTCAGGTCAAGAAAGTAATGCGTGATACAGAGCTTGTAAAAGAAATTCACCATATGATTCCAATCTTTGATCTGGAGCTGGATCTGGATGAGAATCCGTTCATGCGTGCAATTGTACTTCACGCAGAGAATTTCGAGACAGAGCTTGTGGAATATGAAGTGATGCGTAAGACACTGGAAGATAAGAGAAGCACCGAGACATTGACACTGGAAGATGTCAAAGCCGGAACGGCTACATTGGATGAGCTTGTAGCGCAGTTGACTGTGGAAGAGATGGCGGATCTGTGTGTCGGAACAGAGAGAACACTCGGAGGAGGAAATGTCATCGGTTCTGCATCTGCATGTGTGCCGGGAGCAGCAGGCGATACGACGTCAAATCTCTTAGAGACGCGTAAAGTACCAAACCTTATTCTGGCAGATGGACCGGCAGGATTACGACTTCAGAAGCATTTTAAAGTGGATAAAGATGGAAATAAACTTCCGGGCGGAGAGCAGTTCGGATTGGAAATCGTTCCGTTTGCCGACGAGCTTCCGGAAGGAACACAGGATTGCTATCAGTACTGTACGGCAATTCCGATTGCGACAACACTGGCACAGTCGTGGGATGTTGATCTGATTCAGCGTATGGGTGAGATCGTAGGAGACGAGATGAAGCAATTCCATGTGCACCTGTGGCTTGCACCGGCGATGAACATTCATCGTAATCCACTTTGCGGACGCAACTTTGAGTATTACTCAGAAGATCCGCTGCTGGCAGGACTTTGTGCGGCAGCCGATACAAAAGGCGTGCAATCGTACGGCGGACAAGGTACGACAATCAAACATTTTGCCGGAAATAATCAGGAAGACAATCGTATGTTTACGAACGCACATATTGGAGAGCGTGCACTGCGAGAAATCTATCTGAAAGGATTTGAAATCGCAGTTCGGACAGCACAGCCATACGCAATCATGACGTCATATAATCTGATTAACGGAGTACATGCTGCGAACAATTATGATATGTTGCAAAATGTTGCCCGCGATGAGTGGGGATTTGAAGGTATGGTGATGACAGACTGGTATACTTCACAAGACACTTCGGCGATTGGAATGGTATCTCCGAGTGGAAAATATACCCATTCAGACAGCGCGATGTGTATCAAGGCAGGAAATGATCTTCAGATGCCTGGATGCCAGCAGAATGTAGATGATATTGTAGAAGCTGTGAATACAGGAAACGGAATTACAAAAGCAGATTTGCAATTTTGCACAAAACATATACTGGGTATTGCATTAAAGACGATATAGGGTGTAGAATATCTTCTAGTGCGCAAAAAGAATGGCGGGGACAAAAGTTGTTTCCGCCATTCAAAAAGGAAACGGAAAATATGAATTATACTTATATTTTGAGATGTAAGGATGGCAGCTTATACACAGGATGGACAAACAACCTGGAGAAGCGCGTGCAGGATCATAACGCCGGAAAAGGGGCAAAATATACAAAAAGCAGACGCCCGGTGGAATTGGTGTATTATGAGACATTTGATACAAAAGAAGAAGCGATGAGACGAGAATATGCTGTCAAGCAATTATCACGTACAAAAAAAATACAATTGATATCTGAAAATAAAAAGTAGCTCAAACCCTATTGGTTGAGCCAAAAAGTAAAATTGTCTGAAAATGAGTACAGAAAAGAGCTAAATTTGTACTTCCTTTTCTGCGCAAGATGATGTATCATAGATTCAGACGCTTCACACAAGATGTTGTGTGTCAAAGGTGTATTGAGCGGAATATATAGTAACAGGAGGAGATTCTGATGAGTCCGGAGGTAAAAACAAAAGTAATAAAAAGGAATGGAAAAGAGGTATCTTTCGACATTTCTAAGATTACACATGCGATTGAAAAAGCGAATGAAGAAGTTGATAATCTCCATCAGATTAACATTTTCCAGATTTCAGCAATTGCAGATAAGATTGCAAAGGAAGTAGAGGATTCTACTCATGCAGTGAATGTGGAGGATATTCAGGATCTTGTTGAGACTGGCATCATGGAGATGCGAGGATATGAAGTAGCACAGAAGTATGTCCGTTATCGTTATAAACGTGAGATGAAGAGAAAGTCCAACACAACAGATAATGGGATTCTGGCGTTGCTGGATCATATCAACGAAGAGGTAAAGCAGGAAAATTCCAACAAGAATCCGGTGATTAACTCAACACAGAGAGATTATATGGCAGGTGAGGTCAGCAAGGACCTTTCCAAGCGTGTGCTTTTGCCGGAAGAGATTGTACAGGCACATGAGCAGGGAATTATCCATTTTCATGATACAGATTACTTTGCACAGAAAGAGCATAACTGTGATTTGATCAACCTGGAAGATATGCTTCAGAACGGAACTGTAATCAGTGAGACAATGATCGAGAAGCCACACAGTTTCTTTACGGCATGTAACGTAACAACTCAGATCGTTGCACAGGTTGCAAGTAACCAGTATGGTGGTCAGTCATTTACACTGGCACATTTGGCACCGTTTGTTGACATTAGCAGAAAGAAGATTCGTGCCAATGTTATCGCAGAACGTGAAGAATGTGGCGAGTCTATGGATGAGACAATCATCAATAAAGTAACAGAGCGTAGACTGCGCGAAGAAGTAAGAAGCGGTATTCAGACAATCCAGTATCAGCTTATTACACTGATGACTTGTAACGGACAGGCACCATTTGTAACGATGTTCATGTATCTGGATGAGGTGGAAGAAGGTCAGACAAGAGATGACCTTGCGACGATCATCGAAGAAGTACTGATTCAGAGAATGCAGGGCGTGAAGAATGAGAAGGGAGTCTGGATTACACCGGCTTTCCCAAAACTGATTTATGTTCTGGATGAAGATAATATTACAGAAGATTCAAAATACTGGCATTTGACAGAATTGGCTGCAAAGTGTACAGCAAAAAGAATGGTTCCGGATTACATTTCTGCAAAGATCATGAAGGAATTGAAACAGGGTGAGGTTTATCCATGTATGGGATGTCGTTCATTCCTGACAGTTGAGGACAGCCAGCGTCTGCCGAACGGAAAGCATAAGTTCTACGGACGATTCAATCAGGGAGTTGTCACGATCAATCTGGTTGATGTAGCATGTTCTTCAAACGGAGATATGGACGAGTTCTGGAGAATCCTGGATGAACGTTTGGATCTGTGTCATCGTGCATTGCGTTGCAGACATGAGCGTCTGCTTGGAACAATCTCGGATGTAGCTCCGATTTTGTGGCAGAACGGTGCGCTTGCACGTTTGAAAAAAGGCGAGACGATCGACAAGTTATTGTTTGATGGATATTCTACCATTTCTCTCGGATATGCAGGACTTTATGAGATGTGCATGAGAATGTATGGTAAGTCACATACAGACCCGGAGGCAAAACCATTTGCACTCAAAGTTATGCAGCATCTGAATGATAAGTGTAACGAGTGGAAAGCTGCTGAGAATATCAGCTATTCCATCTATGGAACTCCGATGGAATCTACAACATATAAATTTGCAAAATGTTTACAGAAACGTTTTGGAATCATTCCTGGAGTTACAGATAAGAACTATATTACCAATAGTTATCATGTGCATGTTTCAGAAGAAATCGATGCATTTAATAAATTGAAATTCGAGTCCGAATTCCAGAAACTTTCACCAGGTGGAGCAATCAGTTATGTGGAAGTTCCGAATATGCAGGACAATATTCCGGCAGTACTTTCTGTTATGAAGTTCATCTATGAGAATATCATGTATGCAGAGTTAAATACAAAGAGTGACTACTGTGAGTGTTGCGGATACGATGGAGAGATTAAGATTATCGAAGAAGAGTCCGGTAAGCTGGTATGGGAATGCCCGAACTGCGGTAACCGTGACCAGTCCAAGATGTCTGTAGCCCGCAGAACATGTGGATATATCGGAACACAGTTCTGGAACCAGGGACGTACACAGGAGATTAAAGACAGAGTATTACATCTGTCTAATCATACAAACCCGGAATATAAGTAAAGAACTTTTAACCAAATTCAAAACCAAAAAACCAAAAAATTTTTTTGTTACAAAAAAATGAAAAAATGAACTTTATTTTCCGAAATATTTAAAACTTTAAAGAGAGCATAGCAGATATAAGATTTGTTGTGCTTTCTTTTTTTGTTAGAAAGTATGTGTAGAGTGATGCTATATATTTAAAATTGAGAGTGATAGCATAAGTGAAAAAAGTGTGGTTAAATAGTTGAGACGGGAAAATAATCTATGTTAAAAAGCATATATTTTATGTGGAAGGGGCGATTGTATAATTTGTTTTCTCAATTTATAGTTTTAACATTATGTAGAATATTTGGTTTTGAAAAATTTATAACAATATTTATTTTTATGTAACATAAAGATATAAAAATACGTCTATTAATTATAGACCTATAAAATAAGAAGGTCAGGGGGAATTCTATAAGTTCTAATAAACGACTATTTACGACATGATTCATTGTTTTTTGTAGAGGTAAAATATTATGTATGTAGTTTGTTGCAAAACAGACTTTGGGATAGACCCTCAATCTTCTTGCAAAATTATCGAATGTGGCAAATTAAGATCTACATTTACCGCATCCGTTGATTTGGCAATCACCTACAAATGTGACCTACAACATTCTGTATCTTAGTTTTGCACTAAACCTAGGTCATAAAAGACAGACACTAAATGGAATTACATTGTAAATGGAAAAAGAGGTGGAAAATGGACATTGTTGATTTATATAAGAACTGCTATAAAGAACTATATAATTATGTATATGCGATAACACTTAATATCTATGATACTGAAGATATTGTACAGTATACTTTTTTTAAAGCATTTAAAGGATTAAAAAAGTTTAGAGGCGACTCTAGTATAAAAACATGGTTATTTAAAATTGCTCGAAATGAGTGTGCAAACTATTATCGTAAAAATCCAAAATGTGATGATATAGAGGGGGTAGTCGTATATATTGAAAGAGATATGGAGAAACAGCTTTGCTTGAAAGAAGAAATAGAAAATGTTATAGAATTTATTTTAAAGGAAAATGAGCCGATAAGAAGTTTATTGATTTTAAGACTGATAGAGGAACGTTCGTTTAAAAATATTTCGGATATATTAGATAAGTCAGAAGTATGGTGTAGAGTTACCTTTTACAGAATGAAAAAAAAATTAATAGATTTGTTAGAAAATGAAATGATATAATGTCTTAGTCTAAAGTTTTATAATAAGATTTTTTTACCGTATAACTTAAGGAGGTCACGATATGAATAAACAAGAATGCAAAATAGTACAAGATTTATTACCATTATATATTGATAATCTTGTAGAAGAGGATACTAAACTATATATAGAGCAACATCTGGAAGTTTGCGATGAATGTAATGACATACAAAGAAGAATGCGAGAGGAGGTATCAGTTCAAATACTTAATAAGGGAAATGGTGCTGAAAAGAACATTATAAAATATATTGCAAAAATAATGATATGGTATATGTTATGTCCATTGGGTGTGATTTTTCTAATAGTATTAGGAGGGGGAACAGCTTTAAGGATTTATGAAGGTGTACTAATTCTAATAGCACTATCTTGCATTGGGTCAGAAGTTTTTTATAAGAGTACTTGGTGGGATCCGGAATGTATTAAATTACAAGAAGAAATCAGGAAGGAAGAAAAGAAGAAAAGAAGTGAATATTATGTAAGACCCATTCTTATTGGATTACCAGCTATACTCACAATTTTAGTATTGAATATCCCTCGTATTACACATTATGTATCAATGATGATGTAAGTGGATGAAAATTATTAAATGTAGAAATGTGTGAAAACTGTTCTGTGTTTAGTTATAAATATAAAAGAGTCAGTGTAAATTTTAAGCATTGGCTTTTTCTTTTTTCTAAGTTGACGAGATATTTCGGGGGGGGGTATAATAAAACTAACTATATTCTTTTTGAAGGTGACGTATGAAAAAGATAAAGATAAACTTACATAGATGTGGCTGCTTTTTGTTATGCGTCTGCTTACTTTTCACATTATATCCGATTACTGCGAGGGCCAAAGATAACTCGGAGACAAGAACAGAGACGAAAACAGTTCGAGTAGGTTGGTATGAAGATTCTTATCACATTACCGGTACGAATGGTGAGAAAAGCGGATATGGGTATGAATATGAACAGGCTGTGGCAGCTTATACCGGGTGGAATTATGAATATGTAAAGGGTGACTGGGCAGAATTACTCGAGATGCTGCAAAATGGTGAGATTGATATGATGGGAGCACTTTCTTATACGGATGAACGTGCAGAAACCGTACTATACTCTGGCTTACCGATGGGACAGGAAAAATACTACTTGTATGCAGATCTTACGAACACGGATATTTCCGCGTCTGATTTGTCGACTTTGAATGGGAAACGAATTGTCGTGATGGAAAAAAGTGTACAGGCAACACAGTTTTCCGAGTGGGAAGAGAAGCATAATATAAAGACGAAACATATTAATGGAGACAGTTTTGAAAAAGCCAAAGTGATGGCGGAGAATCGTGAGATAGACGGCGTTATATCGACGGAAACACCGGCATGGGTAGAAGCGGGGATGTCTGCCGTTGCTACGACAGGTGGTTCGGATATTTATTATTGTATCAATAAAAATCGCCCGGATTTGAAAGAAGAGCTGGACAATGCAATGCGTGCCATGGAATATGATAAACCATTCTATGCGGATGAACTTTATCAGCGCTATCTTGCTACACAGTCAGTTGCGGTGCTTTCGAATGAAGAACAGAGCTGGTTGGAAGATCATGGTAAGATTCGAATCGGATATTTGGCAGGTGATTCCGGTATCAGCGCGATTGACAGTAAGACCGGAAAATTGGTTGGTGTCATTAATGACTATGTTGATTATGTGGCGAATTCTCTTAATCAGCCGTTGCAGTTTGAATTGGTGCCGTTTCATTCTCAAGATGCACAGATACAGGCATTAAAGGACGATGAGATAGATGTGATCTTTCATGTCAGCCAAAATCCATACTATGCCGAACAAAAGGATATTGCGCTGTCCAATACAGTATTGTCGATTCCGTTGGCTGCGGTTACGGTGCAGGATTATTTTGATGAGAATGCAGAGAATACGGTAGCGGTAGAAAAGGATAATTCCAAATTCAAATGGTATATATCCTATAATTATCCAGGTTGGAAGATTGTTGAATATGATTCATTTGAAGATGTTGAAAAGGCAGTCCGGGACGGAAAGGCAGATTGTTTCATAGCCAGGTCCGGTCAGTCGATGAATTATGTGAATGACAAGAAACTTCACAGTGTATTTTTGACGAAGTCGGGGAATACATCGTTTGCGGTTCGTAAAGGAAATACACTGCTTATGTCGATTCTAAATAAGACATTGAAGACGATACAGACTTCCAAGCTATCCGGTGCAGTGTCAATGTATGAAGATTCCTTGAAAAAAGTTACACTGGCAGATTTTATAAAAGATAATCTGATCGTAGTGACGATTGTTTTTGTTTTACTTTTTCTGATTATATTGATCGTCATTCTCAGATTGTTGAAAAAGGCAAGAATCGCGGAGGAGAAAGCAAAGGAAGCACAAATACAGGCGGAGAGTGCCAATGCCGCCAAATCGACATTCCTTTTCAATATGTCGCACGATATCCGGACACCGATGAATGCACTTCTGGGATATAATCAGTTGATGAAAAAAGAGGTGAAGGATTCGAAGTTGCTGCATTATCAGGAAAAGATAGAGCAGTCAGGTAATTTACTGCTGGCAATCATCAATAATGTGCTTGATATGGCTCGGATTGAAAGCGGAAAGATGGAGTTGGATGAAAATTATGCACAAGTGGAAGACGTTTTAGAGGAAGTAGAAGGAGTATTTGCTTCAGAGGCAAAGAAAAAAGACATTTGTCTTACACATGAATGTCAGGTGACGCAAAAACACATTTTATGTGATGTCACAAAGGTGCAACAGATATTCATCAATCTTGTCAGCAATGCAGTCAAATATACGCCTGCGGGTGGAACGGTGGCGATAAAGTCACAGGAAATTTCATGTGAGCAGGATGGATTTGTGAGAATAAAAACGGAGGTTATCGATACCGGTAGCGGAATGAGTAAAGAGTACATTCCGATGTTATTTGATTCTTTTACACGTGAACGTAATACAACGACTGGAAAAGTATCGGGAACCGGTCTTGGTATGACAATTGTAAAAGAGCTTGTTGATATGATGGGTGGCAGTATTGAGGTTGAAAGTGAATTAGGAAAAGGCAGTAAATTCACCGTCATTCTTCAGCACAGAATTGCCGAAGAAACATATTATAAGCAGAAAACGGAAAGAACCATTGCTGTTGACAGAAAGGAAAGTTTGCAGGGAAAACATATTCTGTTGGCTGAGGATAATGATTTGAATGCGGAGATCGCAATCACTATTTTGGAGGAAATGGGTCTGCAAATCGAACGTGTCGAAGATGGAATTCAATGTGTCAGCAAGATGGAACAGATGCCGGCGGGGAGTTATGATCTGATTCTGATGGATATTCAAATGCCGAATATGGATGGATATAAAGCGGCAGAATTAATCAGAGGATTGTCAGATGAAAACAAGGCAAATATCCCGATTGTGGCAATGACTGCCAATGCATTTGAAGAAGACCGCAAAATGGCAATCGCAAAAGGTATGAATGCGCATATAGCGAAACCGATAGATGTAGAGAAAGTGGAAGAGTTGTTGCTTTCTATTTTAAAATAAAGAAGTAGAACGTCAGTTGGATGAGGCTGGCGTTCTATTTTTATATAATAGGAAAGTGCTCTTTCCTATTATATAAAAACGTTCATGAAATGTGAAAACATGATTGAATAACGCTCATGAAATGTGATAATATCGTATACATCAAATTTGTTTTAATTTATACGAAAATATATATGGAAATAGAGGAAAGGGAAACAACATGGAAAAGGAAACACAGACACCGCACAAGAGACGTGTGCGTTATAAAGGAAAATATCCAAAGAAATTTGAGGAAAAATACAAAGAATTACAGCCAGAGAAATATCAGGACACGATTCAGCATGTCATTCAGAAGGGGAATACTCCAGCCGGTATGCACATTTCAATTATGGTAAATGAGATTCTGGATTTTTTGAAGATCCAGCCGGGCGAGATTGGATTTGATGCGACTTTGGGATATGGCGGACATACAAAGGCGATGCTTCAGTGTCTCAACGGACAGGGACATATTTATGCGACAGATGTAGATCCGGAGGAGTCTGCAAAGACAAGAAAACGTCTGGCAGATCAGGGATTCGGAGAGGATATTTTGACGATTCGCTTACAGAATTTCTGTACAATTGATGAGATTGCCAAAGAAGTAGGCGGTTTTGACTTTATTTTGGCAGATTTGGGTGTGTCTTCGATGCAGATTGATAATCCAAAGCGAGGGTTTTCATTTAAAGTAGACGGACCGCTGGATTTGCGATTGAATCAGGAGAAGGGCATCAGTGCGGCAGAACGTCTGGATACGATATCAAGAGAAGAGCTTGCCGGTATGTTGTATGAGAATTCGGATGAGCCGTATTGTGAGGAACTTGCAAAAGCGATTACAGATGAGATCCGAAAGGGCAACCGTATTGATACAACAACAAAGCTTAGACAGGTGATTGAAAAAACACTGGATTTCCTGCCGGAGAAAGAGAAGAAGGATGCGGTGAAAAAGACCTGTCAGAGAACATTCCAGGCACTTCGAATTGATGTGAACCGAGAGTTTGAGGTGTTGTATGAGTTCATGGAGAAATTACCGTCAGCACTTCGTCCGGGCGGACGTGTAGCAATTTTGACCTTCCATTCGGGAGAAGACCGTCTTGTAAAACGTGCATTAAAAGATGGATATAAGGCAGGAATCTATTCCGATTATGCCAAAGATGTGATTCGTCCGTCAGCACAGGAGTGTGCACAGAATGGACGTGCAAGGTCAACGAAGATGCGTTGGGCTGTGAAACTGGTTGAGAGAAAGGAGTAAAATGATATGGAAGATATGGAATTGATCTGTTTCCAGTTGATCACAGCGGCAGGCGGAGCAAAATCCAATTATATAGAGGCAATTCAGAAAGCGAAGGAAGGTCTTTATGAGGAAGCTACTGAGCTGATCAAACAGGGAGATCAGATGATGGTTGAAGGACATAAATCGCATGCAGGATTGGTAACCAAGGAAGCAGCCGGTGAGGATGTGAAGATGGGATTGATCCTGGCACATGCAGAAGACCAGATGATGAGTACGGAAGTATTCAAGGTTATGGCAGAAGAAATGATCGAACTTTATAAAAAAGTGAATAAAGAATGATGGAAAAACAGTTAGATAGATAAGAGGGAAAGTAATGTTATTAGGATTTCTTTGTGTTGCTGGCTCAGCAACAATTTTAGGAATTATGCCAACGATGTAGAAACAGTTGATGGTAAATGGATTGCCACTTAACAGTTTGATGTTTTTTACAAACTGGACAATTACCATTGTGTGTCTGCTTGTAGCGTTGATCAAAAAGCAGAGCTTAAAAGCGACAAAGGCGCAGGCTGTGCAGGCAGTTGGCATGGGGATTTTTGGATTACTTCTGACAGCGGCGTTTGTATCTATGCTTGAGCCGATTGTCAGTGTGGTGTTCGGAACCATCTGGTTCAAAGACCCTGTGACACTTGGAATTGAGGTATGTTCAGACAATGAAGTGATGGTGGCGGCCTGTGATATGCCATTTTTGAAGGTAGAAATGTTTCGATACTTATATTATAATGAGTATAATTGGGAAAAAGACTGGGATTGTATTGTGCCAATTGTAGATGGCAGAAAGCACCCACTGGCTGCGATATACAGAAAAAGAAATGATAAGTCTTTGGGAGGCTCAGGGAAGAGTTCTGGCGGATTGATATGAAACCGGGGATGCCGACGTTATGTGCACAGCATGAGGATAAACTTTTAATCTGTCTGTCCGGCAATCCATTTGGTGCAACAGCAAATGTAGAGCTGATTGTACGTCCGGTGTTGGCCAGGTTGTCCGGAAAGAAAAGTCTGATTCCCAAAAAAGTAAAAGCAATATTGAATGTGGAGGACGAAAGATGCATTATGGTGAAATATTGATCGCAGATTGTGCAAATGGAGTCGGAATCCGGGTGAGCTTGTTTGTATCCGGTTGCACGAACCACTGCAAGGGATGTTTCCAGCCTCAGACATGGGACTTTAACTATGGAATGGAATATACACAGGAAACGGAAGATTTTATTATCAACGAGGTGTCGAAACCATATTATCAGGGATTGACGATGCTTGGCGGAGAACCAATGGAGCCGGAGAATCAAAGAGAACTTGTTAAGTTGATAAGAAGGATGCGAAAAGACTGCCCGGATAAAGATATCTGGATTTATACAGGATTTGTCATGACGGAAGACTTGGTTCCGGGGGGGAGAAAGTATACCGAAGTGACGGATGAGATTCTGGACAATATTGATATCCTTGTAGATGGAAAATTCGAAGAAGAGCTGAAAGACATTTCGCTCAAATTCAGAGGCTCCAGGAACCAGAGAATTATTGATATGAAGCAAACGAAGGCAAAAGGACAGCTTGTGCTGTCTGAGTTGAATAAGTAGGAGCGGCGGTATGATACAGCAAGAACAAAACTATCGGGTAATATTGAACAATTGCAGTGGAAAAGAATTGGAGATTGCAAGATATTTGAAAATATTAACTGGAATGGAAGAGCATGAAGCGAGGAAAATTGTATCGAATCTGCCGATCATTCTTTTTGAAAGTCTGGATGGTGAAGTGTGTTCTTATATGGAAGAAGCATTTGATTTCTACGGTGCAAAATATAAGATGGAACCGGTGGACGAATGGTACGACTTGCCGGAGTATCCGTCAAAGCAGGTGATCGCACTCGGATTGATGGTTGATTATATCGGTCAGAGAACAGATTATGCCAATATTGGAAGAAAGTATGATTTTAAAATCGGCGGAAGTCTAAAAGAGACCCCATTTCTTGTAAAGGACGGATTATCGGAGAAGCAGGCAGTTGCGCTGAAGCAAGATTTACGGAATATGGGAATGTCTGCACAAGTGATTCGCAGTTCCAGTCCGGTACAAACGATTAAGAAGAGAAGTTTGCTTGGGGTGTTGTTTTCGAAATAGGAGTTTTCTTGTTTCTCTGATGAATCAACGGAAGAGTCGATTCCGGATGTTTATATCGTTGAAAAATAGATTAATAAAATACGTCTGGGACCATTACATGTTAACTTCCAGTAATTTTTGAACCTAAAGAAAAAATCATATTGAAAACAATC